>NZ_LSOD01000027.1:0-47945 GCF_001592855.1 Acinetobacter sp. BMW17 | reverse complement strand
TAGGGGTATCGCCAAGTGGTAAGGCACCGGTTTTTGATATCGGCATCCGTTGGTTCGAATCCAGCTACCCCTGCCATTTTCCAAAAAAGACAGAACAACACTTTGCTGTTCTACTGTTAATTTACCTTGACAGAAAGACGCAAAAATATTAAAGTTCTGCCGCATTAGGGGTATCGCCAAGTGGTAAGGCACCGGTTTTTGATATCGGCATCCGTTGGTTCGAATCCAGCTACCCCTGCCATCTAATTCCTAAATTGCCAACCGCCAAGGGTGCTTCATGCCCAATCTTGTCGTTTTTAGTGGATCTGCACATCCACAATTCGCCCAAAAAGTCGTAAGCCACTTGCACATCCCTTTAGGTGCTGCATCTATTGGTCAATTTTCTGACGGTGAAATTGCTGTCGAAATTACTGAAAATGTTCGTGGTAAAGACGTATTTATCGTACAACCTACTTGCGCCCCAACGAATGATAACCTGATGGAAATCCTCGTTATGGCTGATGCTTTGCGTCGTGCAAGTGCTGGTCGTATTACCGCAGTGATTCCTTATTTCGGTTATGCGCGTCAAGACCGTCGTCCTCGTTCATCACGTGTTCCAATTACTGCAAAAGTTGTCGCAGATATGCTGACAACTGTAGGAATTGACCGTGTGGTAATGATCGACCTTCACGCTGACCAAATCCAAGGTTTCTTCGATATCCCTGTAGACAACATCTACGGTACACCAGCGCTTTTAGCTGACCTTCGTCAACAATCTCATGATAACCTCATGGTGGTTTCTCCTGACGTTGGCGGCGTCGTTCGTGCACGTGCTGTTGCTAAACAAATGGGCGATATTGACCTTGCTATCATCGACAAACGTCGTCAAAAGGCAAACGAATCACAAGTCATGCACTTGATTGGTGATGTTAAAGGCCGTGACTGCGTCATCGTAGATGACATGGTGGATACTGCAGGTACGTTATGTAAAGCTGCTGATGCATTGAAAACATTTGGTGCGCGCAAAGTGGTTGCTTATGCAACTCACCCTGTTTTATCAGGTAAAGCTATCGAAAACTTGAAAAACTCTGTGATTGATGAATTGGTTGTTACAGACACCATTCCTCTTTCTGAAGAAGCTCAAGCTCTTGGTAAGATTCGCCAAGTTTCAGTTGCGAGTATGGTTGCTGAAACAATTCGTCGTATTAACAACGAAGAATCTATTAGCGCAATGTTTGATTCTTATCTATAATATAGCGCTGAATTTTAAAAGCCCTGCCCAGTGCAGGGCTTTGTCTCACTAGGTCGGTCGCAGATCTAGTTTATTTAAAACTTAAATTAAGGATGTCTATCATGGCAAACTTCGTATTAAACGCTCAAGCGCGTGAAGCAGCTAACCAAGGGAAAGGTGCGAGCCGCCGCCTTCGTCATGCTGCTCAAGTTCCAGCTATTATCTACGGTGGTGCTGCTGAACCTGTAGCTGTTACTTTAGAACTTCGTGAGCTTGTTAAAGCTTTAGAAAACAACGCTTTCTTCGAAGAAGTTGTTGAAATCAAAGTTGGCGACAAAGTTGAAAGCGTTAAAATCAAAGCGTTACAACGTCACCCAGCTAAAAACACGCCTATGCACGCTGACTTCGTTCGCGCATAAGTGTTATTGGTGTAATTAGTGTCAAATATTTCACTGATTGTTGGTTTGGGCAACCCAGGTTCTGAGTATGCCCAAACCCGCCATAATGCAGGCTTTTGGTTTGTTGAACGCCTTGCAGAACAATATGGCATTACGCTTAAAAAAGACCCAAAATTCAATGGAATGAGTGGGCGTGGTAATATCGAAGGTCAAGACGTCCGTCTGCTATTACCCACAACCTTTATGAACCTTGTTGGTAAAAGTGTTGTTCCTTTCGCGAAATTCTACAATATTGCTCCAGAAGCAATACTGATTGCTCACGATGAACTGGATATGAACCCCGGTGTCATTCGCCTAAAAACAGGTGGTGGTCATGGTGGTCATAATGGTTTACGTGACATAGTCCCTCATATCGGTCCAAACTTCCATCGCTTACGCATTGGTATTGGTCACCCCGGTTCAAAAGAACGTGTTTCAGGACATGTCTTAAGCAAAGCACCAAGCAATGAACAAAATTTAATGGATGACGCAATCCATCACGCATTGGCTCGCACTAAAATGCTGGTGAATGGTGAGATTCAGCCTGCCATGAATCAAATCAATGCTTACAAACCAAACTGATAAGTCAAAAAAATGTTGAACCATGCTGCTTGCTATACTGTCATTTTAAAGGCAAAATGCGCTTGCCTGATTGCTTATCCAGCAAGTTCAGATTGATTCAACCATAAGATAACGATCTTAGGTCCACTCAGGAGACGCTAGCCATGCTATCTCGTTTATTAAAAGCAAAAATCCACCGTTGTGTTGTTACTCAAGCTGAACTTCATTATGAAGGTTCATGTGCAATCGATGGTCTTTTATTGGATTTAGCCGGTATCCGCGAATATGAAGAAATTCACATGTGGAACGTGACTAATGGTAAGCGTTTCAGTACCTATGCAATTCGTGGTGAAGAAGGTTCTGGCATCATTTCAGTCAATGGTGGTGCAGCACATCAGGCCGATGTAGGCGATTTAATGATTATTGCTACCTTTGGTGATTTTACAGAAGCTGAAGCAAATGCACATAAACCACGTTTAGTTTATGCAAATCCAGACAATACTGTAAGTCACATGGCAAACTGTATTCCAGTACAAGTGGCTTAAGCTCAATAAATTAAAAAATCCGCTGCGTGCGGATTTTTTAATGAGTAGAATAATGCAATTGGATCAATTCTGAGTAGCACGAAACCCGCTCAACCAATCTCGTTTGCTCTCACAGCCTAAATCTTGTAGCTGATCACCTTTCAATTCCGTGAGTATCGCACTGCCCTGCTCATCGACTTTAAACTCAGCATATTCTGCCTGCTGATAACAATCCACTAAACCTTCTGCAAATAAAAAACTTCTCGACGCAGGATAAAGCCCGCTATAGCGATTATTCGGGTTTTGTAAAATCAGTCGAGCTGTACGAACATTTTTCGGCAACTCAAAATAGCTATGGATCACGCGCCCCTGTGAATCGAGTTCAACATAAGTGAGCACCGAAGATTTGTTCTTAATCACTTCATCAAAATAATGACCTGAAAAAATCTGATCTTCTTGATTGATGTTGACTGGGCTGGTACTTTTTGGACTCAAATGCTGAGGCGCAAAATAAAGTTGATAATTCAGCGCCATATAATCCCCCTGAATAATCGAACGCGGGTCTACAGGTTGCAAACGCACATACATGCTTTGACTATTATTTAAGTGCCATTCATTTTTAAAAATTAAGCCTAAAAATACCGCGATGCTGAGTAATGCCAAAGCAAGAGGAATCATTTTCTTCATATGCTGAACTCCTCTTTTTGCTTAAATAGCATCAAGCTCAATGTCAGCAAGAGCAACATCAGACCTGACAAGAACATGCTTAAACTTTTAATTAGGAAGGTCACGTCAAGGGAATAATATAAAAACCCTAAAATTACAGCGAAAGTTGCCAGCGCAAATCCATAGATTACTTTATCTTGTGTTTTTAATGCCCATGAAATAATGGCCAAACAAATAAAAATATCGAAATAACCATAAAAAATCAGCCCTACTGCAAAAGTAGTCAAAATAAAATGCGCAAATAAATGAAACTGCTTTTGAATATGTAAAAAGACAAAAAGTACAAACCATAAAATCGGTAAGCCAAAAGCCAATATCGGAATATGCTCAATTTTCGCTAATTCGTATTTCCCAAATAAAGTATAAAAACCCATAGAAAATAGAATAATCCCAAGTGCAGAAAGTAATAAACTGCGTTGATATTCAGTTGGCTGTATGAATTTTATGGCCAAAATTCCCAGATAAAAAACATAATTCCAAAGTGCTAGATAAACAAAATTTTCAACAATATTACGCCAACTGAGATGTGCATTGATATCCCAAATACACGCCACACCTGCTGCATATAAACCCAAAATTTGAATAAAGACAAAGAACCAATGTGTTCGCATGAAATAAGCGAGTGCTAGCATCGCCAATTGTAAAAATAGAATAGGAAGAATTTGATTGATTAAATCAACGGTGTGAAAGATCACCGCAATTTGTCCTGCAACCCAAAGACAATAAGCAAATTGTCTTAAAAACAAACTTTGTTTGGCTTTTAACAGATAAGCTGCCAACACTACAAAGACAATACCCATAATCAAAGAGAAATTCCCAAAAAAGGTCAGCATCAACGTAGCAAAGACGATGCCCGCAATCCAAGCTCCCACGGCAAGTGGAATAGCATTGAACCGACTATGTGGAATAAATTTAATCAACATGTAAGTGATGAAAGCAAACCACGCAAAAATAATCAGTGCGATAAAAAATAATTCAAAAATTTCATTCTGACCAAACCACTCCATCACCGCC
Source organism: Acinetobacter sp. BMW17 (assembly GCF_001592855.1). Lineage (NCBI taxonomy): Bacteria > Pseudomonadati > Pseudomonadota > Gammaproteobacteria > Moraxellales > Moraxellaceae > Acinetobacter > Acinetobacter sp. BMW17. Next base: position 43,473 of record NZ_LSOD01000027.1, on the reverse strand, counting down.
TTCACAATGATCAAGGTAAAGCTAATGCCTAAGCCAACTGCTGAAAGTGCGCTACATAGCTGATCTTTATTTTGATAATAGTAAGCCAGTGAAATGCCCAACAAGAGAAAAGACACTGTGAAATAAAGAATGCTTTTATCCGCATAGAGATACATCGCCATATGCCAAATCGAGAGAATGGCAAACCATAGTAAGAATAAATAACGAAGTTTCGAAAAATATTTATTGCAGAAATAGAATTGAATCAGTGCAAATACATGAATACTGATTAAAAAGAGATCTGGATATTGATCCCCCCAAAAGGTTTGTATAAAAAACAGAAACAGCGCCAATTGGCTGATAATACATAAAAGGAAAAATACCCCGATATTCGGACGATATAACCACGGTAAAAGCAGCACAGACCAAAGTAGAAATAATAAATAGCTGTCAGCACCCGTTTGATAAATTTGACCAATCACAGCCAGACTTAAACCAATCATCAAACCACAGATACTATGTAAACATTGCACGAGAAAATCATGTTTTGTCAGCCACAAGCTGCAAATCGCACTAAGTAACAATAACAACTGAGGAATAGCCAGCTGAATATTCTGTGGCAACATAAACCAATTAGCAGCAACCAAATACAGCATACTGACCGCAATGAGGGTAAAGCCAAAAACTTGAAGATGCTTGATGAAGGATTCAGCATTCCAAGAATATTCAGACTCACGAATTTTAATCACTCTGCCCCCTCTCTTATTTTTATCTTGATCATTTCAAACCATTCAACCTATAGAAAAAACTTCTTATTCATGTTTTATGGTTCTTCTAAAGTATTCATTTTTGAACATTAAACTCATACTAAATGAAATCATGCGGAGAGAGTGTTGGTCTTTAGCAAAGCTATAGCAAAAATTATTCTATGTATAAAACTGATCATTCTAAAACTCCCCCTGTTTTTCTAAATATTTAGCACTATAATGGATTTACATCGCTTCAGGGCGGGGTGAAATTCCCCACCGGTGGTAAGTTCAGTTGAATGACTCAGACTGAATCAGCCCACGAGCCAGCCAAGCAGAAATCATCTATTTGGCTCGCAGATTTGGTTCAATTCCAAAGCCGACGGTATAGTCCGGATGAAAGAAGACGACGTGACCAATAGAATCTCAGGTACAAACCTGTGAGGATTTATTGCTACGCCAATTTTTCAAAGTCCTGAAATGTTCAACCGTACTTCAATTTTACGCGAGCGTTTCAATGTCTAGTTTGATTCAACCCGAAATTTTCTTTTCAGCCCTTTCTCCAGCTGAACAACGTATCCAACAAGCTTTAGAAGATATCCGCCAAGGCAAACCTGTTTTGGTGATGGATGACTTTGACCGTGAAAACGAAGCCGACCTCATTGTGGCTGCTGAAACTCTCACCGTCGAAACAATGGCACGCATGATTCGTGATGGTTCTGGCATTGTCTGTTTATGTCTGACCGATGAACTGGCCGATCACTTAGACCTTGTGCCTATGGTGTCAGATAACTCAAGTCAGTTTAAAACAGCATTCACTGTGACCATTGAAGCTGCAACTGGCGTGACTACTGGTGTGTCTGCACAAGATCGTACCACCACAGTCAAAGCAGCAATTAAAGATGGGGCTGTTGCCAGCGACTTAAACCGCCCTGGTCATGTATTCCCGCTTCGTGCACGCCAAGGCGGTGTGCTCACCCGTCGCGGTCATACCGAAGGGACGATTGATTTAGCACGTTTAGCAGGCTTAAAACCAGCAGGTGTCTTGTGTGAACTGACCAATGCCGATGGAACTATGGCCTCTGGCATTCAAGTGTTGGCATATGCGCAAACACATCAATTGACTGTGATCACCATTGAAGAATTGGTGCAATATCGCATTAAACACGGAGTTTAATTTTTAGGCTCCTAATCAAAAAGCCTCCATGTTGGAGGCTTTTTGATGCAATACCATCAGCATCAAACAAAGACAGTATAAATACCATAGAGCGCAATTGTGACCAATATCGCACCACAAACGCCTAACAGCTTATTGTACAAAGCGGACTGCGATAGTTTATTAAAACCCAAATAAACCAAAGACAACGTGCTGAAGTCTAGAATAATCCAGAGAATGGTCAATAGTACAAGGCTGACATCGACATCACTGGTTACCCCAATGAACTGTGGGAAAAATGAGGCAAAGAAAATAATATCCTTCGGATTTGAAATCCCCACCAAGAAACCTTGCTTAAAGCCCCCCTGCACCGTCTTTAGTTGCACAGGTGATGTTTCTGTTTCTTGTGCAATGGCTTCTTTTAAAATTTGAAAACCGAGATAGGCAATATATACGCAGCCTAAAATTTTAATCGCATTTAGCCAATGCTCTGCAATGTTTAAAAAGCCTTTTAAGATGAGCACAGATAGTACAATGAGAACCAAAGAAGCTAAATTCGTCCCAAAAATGGTTTTTAAGGCTTGTTTATATCCACCTTTTAGACCTGCACTGGCAACCAACAACATCACTGGCCCAGGTGTTGCGATCATGACCACTACAGCCGTACAGTACAACACCAGCTCAAATACATTCACCATCGAAAAAAACCTTTTCCCCAGTCACTCTCGCAAATAGCTTAGGTATGCGGAGTATTCTTTTTCTATATCAAACCAAGAGGACTTATTCGTCCTCTTCCATATGGATGAGATGTTGCCGAATTGCGTCAGCACGCAAAAAAGCCAAATCATAACTGGCTGTAGCAAGTGCAAGAACACGGCGCTCAAACTCTTGCCAAATCGATTTCACTTGCTGCGCTTGAATGCCTAAACCACTTTCTTCGGTAAAGTTCTTATTTTTTTCACATACTTTTAACGCATGATAAAGCTTTCGCCCTTTTGATGCATCGGGACGCAAACGAACGCGTTTAGATAAAACAAAAGCTTCGACCTGCTGCACATCAGCAAAAGGCAACATTGGCACTAAAATTTGATCTAGTTGTGCATCTAAGCGTTGCCAAACTGAACGATGCTGCTCCGAAGTGTAGGTATTCCACTGAATCACTTCATGATTAAAACGACGACAACCACGACACACAGAATCACCAAATACCGTTGAACAACGCCCTGCACATGGGGTCAAAGAGGCAATTCGACGATCTGTACTCAAAACATACTCCTGTTAATAAACGCACCAAAACAAAACGGATTTTGTCTTTGGCAACTGAATATACACGCTCCCCTACCACTTGAGAAGCCATTTAAAATGTTTACTTATCTCGCATCTTGATTCAATTCCATGTAAAATGTGCGCCTTAAAATTATCTATCAAAATACATTGGAGTACTCCATGAACGCTACTGTAGAACAGCTTGCACCTGTAGAACAGCAAGCGACGACTGGTTGGGTTGTTGCCGCACTTTATCAATTCAAAGAAGTTCAAGATCCTGCTGATCTTCAACAACGTCTTTTAGACTTGGTAAAAACCATCAACCTATGTGGTACTCTGATTGTAGCGGGCGAAGGCATTAATGGTACGGTTGCAGGCGACCGTGCCGCGATCGATATGATTCATCAATTCCTTCTGAATGAAGGTTTTAACGAAATGGAATACAAAGAGTCTGACAGTGCAGACAAACCATTTCGTAAAATGAAGATTAAACTTAAAAAAGAGATCGTGACTTTAGGCGTTGAAGTAAAGCCACGTGATTTAGTCGGTCACTACCTTGATCCGAAAGAATGGAATGACCTGATTGCTCGTGATGACGTCATTTTGATCGATACTCGTAATGACTATGAATACAAAGCCGGAACATTTAAGGGTGCTATTGACCCGAAAACAGAAAGCTTCCGCGAATTTCCAGAATACGTTAAACAAAACCTTGAACAGCACAAAGATAAAAAAATTGCGATGTTCTGTACAGGTGGTATCCGCTGTGAAAAATCGACCTCTCTTCTTCTTCAAGAAGGTTTCAACGAGGTTTATCACTTAAAAGGCGGTATCTTAAAATACTTAGAAGAAACCCCTGCTGAACAAAGCATGTGGGAAGGTGAATGTTTCGTTTTTGATGGCCGTACTGCCGTCACTCATGGTGTTGAAGAAGGCCTTAACATTAAGTGTCATGCTTGTGGTTGGCCACTTCTTCCTGCTGAAGCAGAAGAACCTAGCTATGAACATGGTGTGTCATGCAAATACTGTATCGACAACACCTCAGAAAAACAAAAAGAAGGCTTCCGTATGCGCCAGTCACAAATTGCTGCGGCTAAACGTAAACGCCTTTAAAATCATTCAGATGATTTAAGTCAAGAATAAGCCCTCAAATGAGGGCTTATTCTTTTATGCAGTTCGCGTTTTTTAAAAATATTTAACAATTTTGTCACAACATTGAACTCAATCTGAGCCATACTGTATAAATAATAAGCTAAAGTGGTGCCCTGAAGGTCTCCACATAACAATAAAAATGACATGCCTAAACGACGAAAATAGGATGATTGCCATGCATAAAATAATCATGCCACGCCATCGCACACTGATTCGCAATGCCGCAGCAAACCGTATCGAGCAATATCACAATACTAGCTTCAACCAAATCAAAGCCAAGCTTGAACAGCGCACGCATTTATTTATCGTGGTTTTGGGCATGTTGATTGGTTCAAGTATCGCGCTCGGCATTGGTTACCATCTAAGCTCAAATCTTTTAAATTATACGTTGCTCAGTTTAATCCCAGTTGCACTGGCCTATAGCTTACGTAAAGTCTATATTCACACCCTGACCCATACCCGTTTCGATGAATAGAAAACAATACATTTCAATTCTTTACCCACATGCGATAAGTCCTTAAAATAACTTATCGCATTTATTTTATGGTTTATATGAACCTCACTGCATGGATCATCTCCGTCATGGAACAACTGGGTTATTGGGGAATAGCCTTACTGATGTTTCTTGATAATGTTTTTCCGCCCATTCCTTCTGAAATTATCATGCCTTCGGCAGGTTATGCCGCATCACAAGGTGAGTTGGTGTTAGTTGGGGTCATTATTGCAGGATGTATTGGTTCACTCTTTGCCGCAGCAGTGCTGTATTGGATTGGCTATCAATGTAAACAAGAGTACATTTTCAGATGGGTCGACCACTATGGTAAATATCTATTTATCAAATCCACCGATGTGAAAAAATCCTTAGATTGGTTTGAGCAGTATGGTCACCGTATTGTATTTTTTGGTCGCATGATTCCTGCGGTACGTTCACTGATTAGCATCCCTGCGGGAATGAGCCGTATGCCCTTTTGGAAGTTCATGTTCTATAGTGGGCTCGGTACGATTATCTGGACGACATTTTTAGCAACAGTCGGTTATTACTTTGGTGAAAACCAAGCACTGATGCATCAAATTTTTAGCAAAGTCGGTTATGTCATTATTGCCATTGTCGCTGTGATTATCCTTTGGTTTTTATATCGCAGACATTTAGGTAAAACACGCGGCTAATTTATTTATTTTGGGGAAATACATGAAACACTATTTACTGCATTTTGCGGCGGTATATAGCATTGCTTTGGTGCTGTTAATCACCGTACTGGTCTTTGGTTTAAACCTTGGCGGCTTAACCTTAATTCCGACTTTAGTGGCTTGTGCACTAATTAGTGTCGGGCACTTCGTAAAAAAAGAACACCGTGTTCCAAACAATCATGAAAAAATTCAACTGGTTTGGGGTTCAAGTGCTGTCGCAATTATCATCGGTAGTTTCTTTGTACTTTTTTTAGTGCTAATGAACCCCAATGCTGAAGCGATTATGAAATCCGTCGATAATGCTGGCATTGGACTCACCGCTGTCGTTATGCTGTGTATGGTCGCGATTCATGGTGCTATTTTTCATATTGCCTATGGTTGGTACGCAGACTATTGTTTTAAAAAGTTGCCATAAAAAAAGCACCTCGTTTGAGGTGTTTTTTTATGGTCTATAGATAGCGATCAAATGCCGCACGTGATTAGTGTTTTTGAGCGGAAAGTGCCATTAACTTTGTTTGGCTAAATCTCATTTCTTCAATCAACCAATCTTTAAAAATGACTTTATGCGGATCATCCTCAATAGGAGATGCGGAAAGTAAATAATAAGCGGAGCCGTCTTGCACAATCGGGGTAAGCATATCTAACATTTGAAAATCAAGTTCTTTTTCAACCATATAGGCTGACACTACTGTTGCCCCTAACCCTGCTAAACATGCCTCTATACACAAATAAAAATGTTCCAATGCTACTTTTTGAAAATGCGTAAACTGGGCTTTATATGCATCCTTAAATTGTGTCCAAATTTTAGGTCGCGAACTGGAAATAAACAGCTGAGACATCGACGCTAAATGATTATGACGCGATACCCCAACCATATGCTCATCAGCCATTTTTTCGCTATAAATGGCCTTGCCCCACTCAAAATCATTACGCCTTAAGGCCAAGTCAATGTTTTGCGCTTTAAAATCCGCTTCTCCACCCGCTGTTAACAAACTGATATCAATCTCAGGATAACGCAGCTTAAATTGAACCAAGCGCGGAATCAGCCATTTCATGGCGATGGTCGGCTCACAGGATAAGATTAAGGTCTTCTTCTCATTCTTCTTTTCTCTTGTCATCTGCACGAGGCACTGGTCAATCTGAGGAAACACCTGCTCACAACAATCAAACAGTGCGAGGCCATCACCCGTCAGCTGTAACTTTTTGCAGTCACGAATAAATAAACGACGCCCAAGTGCCTCTTCCAAATTTTTTAACTGCTTACTGACCGCCCCTTGAGTCACAAAAAGTTTTTCAGCAGCGATGGTGACACTGTCATAGCGGGCGACATAATAAAAAAACTTAAGAGAATTCAGTGACACGCGCTCAATCATTCCAAAAACTCATCGATAGGAAAGAATTAAAATCGATTTTCACTATAGCAAATATATGAAAAATATATAAATCCTTTAATTCAATCCGAACAAGGATCAATGAGTGAATGAAATTATAGCGATTGCAATCATCACCCTACTTGCAGTCATCAGTCCTGGTGCTGACTTCGCTTTGGTCAGCCGAAATAGTTATCTATATGGGCGCAAACAAGGGATCTATACCGCATATGGTATTGCTTGTGCTGTATGGATCCACATTAGCTATAGCGTACTGGGGCTCAGCTTCTTAAAGCACTACATTCCAAACCTATTGCATATCATTCAATATATTGGCGCACTGTATCTGATGTATATCGGGTACAAAACATTTACCCAACAGCAAATTAATGACCATGTAACTCATGCTTTGCTGCGCCCACGGCAAGCATTTATACAAGGTTTTCTGGGCAACAGTTTGAATCCCAAAACTACGCTATTTGTGATGAGTATCTTTACACAGTTACTGCGAGGCAATCATGGTCTAACGCATTTAATCGGTTATGGCATGTTTATCTCGGCCAGTCATCTGCTGTGGTTTTTGCTCATTTCACTATTCTGTTCAACCCCAGTGATCCGAAATAAAATTTTACGCAAACAAGTGAGTATAAACCGTGTCATCGGTACCGTACTCGCAACTTTAGGACTTTGCTTATTTCTCACAAACTAAACATGAGTGATACCTGCATTTAAACACTAAAATTTGGGCATAAAAAAACGTCCTCTAGGGACGTTTTTTTATTTGCTTGCTAGTGCCTACGTCGCTGATGTCACGACGCAAGAACAATTATGCTGGCGTATGATACATGAGATAAAGTTCGTTTAAGTTCTCTGGAATTTCTTCTGCAAGCTCATCCATTAACTGACCGTTACGACGGAAAGTTTCCATTTGCGGATCTTCTTCATCAATCCCACTAAATACCATAATTGGTAAAGTAAGATCGACCAGTTGCTCTTCAAACTCAGGCGTGAACCATGCATCTTCATTGAGGAACATTGCATCGACAAAACCAACGCTCCAATCCCCTAGACTTGACTCAACATCGGCCTCTTCAATTTCAAAAGGAAATTCAATCCCTTCTTCATTGGCAAGGTTTTGACGAATAGACTCAAGCCAAGCTTTCACTTGTAAGATGATCTCGGCAGGCACTTTCTTTTGATTATTATCAAAAAGTTCATCCAACCATTTTGCAAAAGTAGGACCAACTGCAATTGCACACAAAAAACCATGAGTCGCTGCAAAATCTAGACCATACTCATTTTGGTCACCATCTAGATATTCACTCAATAAGTCTAAATCTAAAGCACTCATTTCAAATCCAAATTCAGAAACTGATTAGGGCATTAGCATAGCATTTTCAGACACGATGCTACATCTGATTTTAGTCTTCTTCGTCGTCAAAATCGTCGTCATCGTCGATGTCGTAATCAAAATCTTTAAGCTCACGTTCCAAACGGCGCTGTGCAAGAAGGTCATCAATCAGGCGACGTTTTTCTAATGATTCTTTCGCACTAATTTTACTTGATGACTCATCAAAATTAACATCATCATCAGCGTAGTTATCATCTAGTTCAAAATCTGTAGAAGACACTAAAACTACCTCATAGTGAAAAAATGTGAAGGGTCTTAGCCGCTATTTATATGGGTTCCAGAACCTTGTCAAGTTTTATTTGCATTTAGAGCAATTAATTTGATTTTTAGTCTTTATTTCTAACCAATTTTTATGGCATGATATAATCCACCCTGCGTCTTTGTAGTTTACGACTTTAAATGGTCACATAAAATCCAAATCTTTCAGATTGCAAATTTGGATTTTGAACTTGAGTACGCTCGGGATGAACTTGAAAACAACAAATTCACCCCCATCTAAATCACTGAATTTATATTTTTAATATTTTATCAGGCAGCTTTTTGCTGACTATCCCTGATGGAATACGCAGTTATTTACAAATAAGTTTATGAAGCAAATTGTGCCCAGATGCACAGTTTTCCACTGCCACAGATTCAACGAAGAGTAAGCAAAGATGAGCGATATGACTTCCCCTACTTCACAAGTAGCGGCTCTGATTAGCCGAGGCAAAGAGCAAGGTTACCTAACTTACGCTGAGGTTAACGATCATCTCCCAGACTCGATCACTGAAAGCGAACAGATTGAAGACATTATTCAAATGCTTCAAGACGTCGGTATTCCTGTGCACGAACGTGCGCCTGAATCTGATGATGCAATGTTTGAAGGCGGTAATGAAGCTGCCGATGAAGTTGCTGAAGAAGAAGCCGCTGCTGTTCTTGCCTCTGTAGAAAATGAACCCGGTCGTACCACTGACCCTGTCCGCATGTATATGCGTGAAATGGGTACTGTTGAACTGTTGACGCGCGAAGGCGAAATCAGTATTGCAAAACGTATAGAAGAAGGGATTCGTGACGTTCTTCACTCGATTGCTTACTGGCCAAATGCGGTTGAAGTGGTATTACAAGAATACAAAGATTATGAAGCAGGCGAACGTCGCCTTGCGGACATCCTTTCAGGTTATTTAGATCCTGAAACTGATGAAGCGATTCCAGAAGTCCTCGAAGAAGAGTCTGAAATTGATGAAGAAGATGATTCTTCAACCAAATCAACCAAAGATGTAAAATTGGATGATGACGAGGAAGAAGAAGAGTCTGAAAGTGATGATGACTCTGAGGGTGAATCTGGCCCAGATCCTGAAATTGCCAAAGCGCGCTTTGACGAACTGACTGCTGCTTGGAAAAACACCCGAACCATCATCGAGAAACATGGTCGTTCAAGCAAAGAAGCAGAAGACGCTTTAGAGTCACTTGCAACTGTGTTTATGATGTTCAAATTTACACCACGTTTATTTGACATCATTTCAGAAATGATTCGTGGTACACATGAACAAATCCGTACCTCTGAACGTGAAGTAATGCGCTATGCAGTACGTCGTGGTCGTATGGATCGTACTCAATTCCGCACCTCTTTCCCAGGTCAAGAGTCAAACTTTGCTTGGTTAGATGAACAAATTGCGAAAGCTTCGCCAGACCAAAAAGGCTATCTTGAAAAAGTACGCCCTGACGTTTTAGCGTTCCAACAAAAAATTGCAGACATTGAAAAAGATTTGGGCCTTGATGTTAAAGGCATCAAAGAGATTTCAAAACGTATGGCTGTAGGCGAAGCGAAAGCACGCCGCGCCAAAAAAGAAATGGTTGAAGCGAACTTACGTTTGGTCATCTCGATTGCGAAAAAATATACCAACCGTGGCTTACAATTCTTGGACTTGATCCAAGAAGGTAACATTGGTTTGATGAAAGCGGTAGACAAGTTTGAATACCGTCGTGGTTATAAGTTCTCGACTTATGCAACGTGGTGGATTCGTCAGGCCATTACTCGTTCGATTGCCGACCAAGCACGTACCATTCGTATTCCAGTACACATGATCGAAACCATTAACAAGATCAACCGTGTATCACGCCAACTTCTACAAGAAATGGGCCGTGAACCAACACCTGAAGAACTCGGTGAACGTTTGGAAATGGATGAAGTTAAAGTGCGTAAAGTGCTGAAAATCGCCAAAGAACCAATTTCGATGGAAACACCGATTGGTGATGATGAAGATTCACATTTGGGTGACTTCATTGAAGACAGCAACATCACTTCACCTGTCGATGCTGCAACATCTGAAGGCTTAAAAGAAGCAACGCGTGAAGTGCTTGAAAACTTGACTGAACGTGAAGCGAAAGTCTTGAAAATGCGTTTTGGTATCGACATGCCAACGGACCATACTTTGGAAGAAGTAGGTAAACAGTTTGACGTGACACGTGAACGTATTCGTCAGATTGAAGCCAAAGCTTTACGTAAACTTCGTCACCCTTCTCGTTCTGAACACTTACGTTCATTCCTAGAAAACGACTAACTGATACCGATACGTTGGAGACTTGAAATTTAATCACGAGTCTCCACTAAGTATTTAAGAGCAACACCTAACGTCTGCAGTTTCGTAGGCGTTTGAAATAAGGGGGACTGACGCTCATGACTATGTTAGACCGTACACCATCACGTGAATTACAAGAACATCTTTGGGTATTCCCTATGGACTACCCAATCAAACTCATTGGCTTTGCCAGCACTGAGTTACATGTTGCAGTGGTTGAAATTTTAGTCAAACATTTTCCAGAGTTTGATGGTGAATCGATCCAAGTCCAACCATCACGCACAGGTAAATACCATTCTTTAACTGCTCAATTGCGTTTTGAAGAATTAGAACAAGTTCATCAACTGTATGCAGACCTTGCGGCTTGTCCGTTAATTAAAACGGCGCTGTAATTCAAATGATGTATCAATGAGACACGCTTAAGAGCGTGTTTTTTTGTGCCTAAATTTTTGATCTATTGAATTCAGCTTATTCACTGAAGAAATCCCCCTACGCTCTAGATCTTTTCTTTATAATTTCATACATACTTTTTGTTTTATAAGGACGCAAGTGCCGTGTCAGATGACGTTCTCAAACCACAACTGATTATTCGTCAGTTTGATAATTTAACTTCTTATGCTGAGCGCTTTGTTGAAATGAAAACATTGACTGAACAACGGGATGCAGACACACCCGATGAACTTTGGATTCTGCAACATCATGATGTTCTTACTCAAGGTCAAGCTGGAAAACCTGAACACATCCTCATGAGCAGCAACATTCCCGTGGTACAAACGGATCGTGGGGGGCAAGTCACTTGGCATGGTCCTGGGCAGTTGGTTGCCTATTTTATGTTTGACCTCAATCGGCTTGGTTGGAACGTCCGTACCTTGGTGTCTTATGCTGAAAACCTAATGATTGAGTTACTCAAAAAATATAAGATTGAAGCCTATGCTAAACCTGATGCACCTGGCGTGTATGTCGATGGACGCAAGATTGGCTCATTGGGTTTTAAAATTCGTAAAGGCCGCAGTTATCATGGTTTATCCTTAAATATTGACTGTGACTTATTTGGTTTTCACACCATTAATCCATGCGGCTATGCGGGCTTAGAAATGGTGCGTATCTCAGACCTCAAATCAGACTACCCGCGTTTTGAAAACTTATGTGCCGACATTATTGAAACTTTACAGCACAGCGGTTACTTTAAAGAAGTTCAAGTACAGCATATATAAAGGCTTTGCTTTTCATGGAAAAATAAATTAGAGTATTTACTCTAAACTAATAATTATTTTTAGAAAGGACAACAGCGAGTGATTAACGTAAATTCAGTGAAACCCGCTCTGCAATTGACCTATGTCAAACTTATGATGGATGTGATTGGCCGAGGATTGGTCATGGCCAGCCAAGTCGATAGTGAAATTCAGCAAGAAGTTGCCAAATTTCCAGCCAATTTCACCTTATCGATGAATGTCTTTCCAAACGGCCCGGCTTTTTTAGCCAAAGTGACCGAAAACCATCAACTCGAACTACTTACTCCGGGAAGTTTAAAGGCAGATTTAACCATCACCTTTAAACATTTAAGCCATGCCTTTTTGGTGTTTTCATTTCAAGAAAGTACAGCACAAGCTTTTGCACACGACCGTATGATTGCAGATGGAGATATTTCCTATGCAATTCGCCTCGTCCGCTGTCTAAATAAAATGGAATCGTTGATTTTACCGAAAATGGTTGCGGAACTCGCAGTCAAAGAATACCCAACTGAATTGGGCTTAAAAGAAAAACTCACTGGTGCTGCAAATATTTATCTCAAAGTAGCCCAATCATATTTAAAACGGAGTGCATAACATGGCGAAGCCTTATTACGAATTTTTCTGTCCTGTAAAAGTGATCGCTGGTCATGCTGCTTTAGAACACATTCCGTTTGAACTGGCAACATTAGGGGCAACCCGACCTTTAATCATTACCGACAAAGGTGTACGTGCCAATCATTTACTGGCACCCATTGAAGCAGCATTTGAGTCTACCGATGCGGTGATTGGTGCAATTTTTGATGATGTTCCACCCGATTCAAGCTTAGAGACAGTACGTAAAGCGGCCAATTTATATCGTGAACACCAGTGCGATGCCATTATTGCTGTCGGTGGCGGATCGGTGATTGATACCTCGAAAGCCACCAATATTTTGGTGTCTGAAGGTGGTGATGACTTACTGAAATACTCTGGGGCACACAACCTACCTAAACCACTCAAACCCTTTTTTGTGATCCCAACCACATCAGGTACAGGGTCTGAAGTCACCATGGTTGCGGTGGTGTCTGATCCAGAGAAAAATGTCAAACTGCCATTCGCATCGTACTATTTAATGCCGCATGCTGCGATTCTCGATCCACGTATGACCCAAACCCTGCCACCGCACTTAACTGCGATGACCGCAATGGATGCCATGACCCATGCCGTCGAAGCCTATACATGCATGGCACACAATCCGATTTCAGATGCCTATGCTACGGCAGCAATTAAAAAAGTCAGCAATCATTTGTTTGATGTGCTGGATAATCCAAGCGATGCCAACGGCCGCTTAGAATTGGCTCAAGCTTCGACCATGGCTGGCATTGCATTTTCAAACTCGATGGTGGGCCTTGTACACTCACTTGGACATGCCTTAGGTGCAGTGGCACACTTGCCGCATGGACTATGCATGAACCTGTTCCTCCCTTATGTGCTTGAATTTAATAAGGAAGTGAATGGAGACAAGATTGCAGAGCTCCTGTTACCGCTTGCAGGGCCAGACATTTATGCGCAGACTCCTGCCCACTTACGTGCAGACAAAGCCATCAGCACATTACTCACCATGCGTGATCGCTTATTTACCCTAACCAAGTTACCCCGTACCTTGAGTGAAACAGGAAAAGTGACCTTAGAACAACTCGATGAGGTGGCAGAAAAAGCCCTCAACGATGGTTCAATCATTTACAACCCGAAAGAAGCCAGCTTAAAAGATTTAAAAGCAATTTTAGAAAAAGCTTGGTAATTCATAAAAAATCAGCCAATATAGCGACAATCTTAGCCTGATGCTTTTTTAAACATCGGGCTTTTATTTGCCATAAGGAATAATGCTTTCCTTATACCTATTGGCATAAAAACTGCTAAAAAATCTGAAAAAGTTACTGACAAAAGCGGCCAAATTAATGTAGATTGGCGCACTTTTGAAATTAAACACAGGGGGGATCGTTCGTCTCAAACGATCCTTATTAAACATGACTGATCCTTGATCAACGATTAAGAGGATAACGCCGTTGACTAATATTTCTGGGACTCAATCGGCAGCTAAACTGCAAAAAACGCTAGGTCTCTGGCACATCATTATTATTGGTTTAGCTTATATTCAACCAATGACATTATTTGATACTTTCGGTTTAGTATCAGAAGAAAGTCATTATCATGTGCCAACGTCATATATCATTGCTTTAATTGCAATTTTATTCACGTCGATCAGTTATGGTCACATGATTCGTCGCTACCCTTCCTCGGGTTCAGCCTATACCTATGCGCAAAAATCCATCCATCCGAATGTCGGATTTATGGTCGGTTGGTCATCATGGTTAGACTATTTATTGTCTCCAATGGTCAACATCATTCTTGCCGTGATTTACCTTGAGGCCTTATTCCCGGATGTAAACCATTGGGTCTGGGTGGTTGGTTTAACTGCATTTATGACCGCGGTCAACTTACGTGGTGCACGCTTCGTTGCAAACTTTAATGGTTTGATCGTTTTTGTGCAGTTGGGTGTGATTGCTTACTTCACGTGGATGGTTTACAGCTTGCTTGCTGGTGGCGTCAACGCAGATGGTACTTTGGTCAATGCTAAATATCAGTTATGGAGTTTAGAGCCATTCTGGAATGAGCTTACTTCACTGGGTGCCCTGATTACAGGTGCAACTTTGCTGTGCTTCTCATTCACAGGTTTTGACTCGCTCAGCTCGCTTGCAGAAGAAACAAAAGATACCGAGAAAACTCTACCTAAAGCGATTTTCTTAACGGCACTCTTGGCTGGTGTGATCTTTATTATCAGCACCTACTTCATGCAGATTTACTTCCCGAACGATCCAAAGACTTACTTTGAAGATGTTGCTGCAACACAGCCTGACATTTTACAAGCCGTCGGTGGCGTTGCGTTTAAAACGGTGGTGTTGTACTTCGCAATTGTAACTGTTATGGCATCGGGTATTTCGGCACATGCAGGCGTTTCACGCTTAATGTATGTGATGGGCCGCGATGGAGTGATTAACAAGAAGATTTTTGGTCATATTAGTCCGAAAAGCTTCACACCGTCTTATAACATTCTCATTGTAGGTGCTGTAGCATTAACCGCTGGCTTCATGGACTTAGACATCGTTATTTCGATGATCAGCTTCGGTGCATTAACTGCATTTACCTTTGTAAACTTATCGGTGATTTCAAGATATGCACTGCGTGATGGCCGCACAAAGAATATTAAAGATATCTTTAGCTTTGTGATAATTCCAATGTGTGGATTCCTCAGTATCTTTGCCATGTGGCTAGAGATTGAAGAAACCGCGTTGAAATTCGGTTTATGGTGGGCAATGTTTGGTATTTTATACTTAGGTTATAAAACCAAAGGCTTTAAGCAACCTGCACCACAACATAATGAATTTGACGATCCGCTCTAATCTTTCATTCAAAAAGAAAAAGACGCCAAGTGCGTCTTTTTCTTTTTTAAACTAGAGCTAAAAAACTAGCCCTTAAATTGTTTAGTCATTTTAGCAATACGTTGTGCATAGGCTTTTGTGGTTTCGAGATCCCCGGCTGGGATTTCATCCGTACTTGCATCCGATGGTGATTGAACCAACAAACCTACAGAACCACCCAAATTATTTACATCTTGACGGGTTGCCGCTTTACTATTGGCAGGCAATAAGCCCAAGCTTACCCAAATACCGCCATGCTGCGATGCAAGTGTTTGCAGTTGAATTAAGGTCACTTGCTTATCACCATTTAAGCTTGCGCTATTGGTAAAGCCACCAAAAATTTTATCTTGCCATGCGCGGGTAAACCATTTTTTGAAGAGGCATCGGCAAACTTTTTAAATTGCCACGGTGCAGTACCCATATAAGTCGGTGCACCAAATACAATTGCATCAGATTGATCCAGCATCAGCCAATCTTGCTCTGAAATGTCTCCATTTAGGTCAATCTCCACCAAATTTGCACCAATTTCTTGCGCAAAAGTTTGTGCAATCACTTTGGTATGTCCATAGCCTGAATAAAAAACCACTGAAATATTCGACATTTTAGTTTCCTCTTTTGAATCACTTGATTGGCATTGCTTCGTCAAGCATGACGCTGCGCCACGTAAACCATTAAAAATAAACAGTATGAAATATCTTAAACACTTGCCTGATCGGGCTTAAGTTTCACATAACTTGCAACTTCATCGCTTAGGCCCTGTTTCAACTGCTGGGTCTTTTCACCGACCAAAACTTCGTAAGCATTTTGCTCGATGCCTTGAAAGATTTCTTGAGTCACTGTTTCTGGCGCAATCTTAGTAATGGGTAATGAACGAGTCAGATCGGTGTCAATAAAACCCACATGCACCCCCATGACCTGAATATTAAATTGAGACAACCACTGACGACTTGAGTTGGTATAGGACCATGCTGCCGCTTTAGAAATGGCATAACTGGTCAAAAAAGTGCTTGTCTCCCAAGATACATCTGAGAGAATATTGACCACATAAGCCTGTTGGTTCTTTTGTAAGATCGGAGCAAAAATTTGCGTCACCCGCATCAAGCCCAATAAATTAGTTTCCAAAATCTTTTGCGTAGTCGTAATAATATTGGCTTCGACAGGATGTTCATTCAAAAGTGCAATGCCCGCATTATTCACAAGAATCGTGGTATCTGCACATTGTTCTGCTGCCTGCTGAATAGATGCTTCATCATTTACATCCAGTTGAATCGGAATAAGCCCCTCTTCCTGAAAGCTGCCGATCTGGCGCATACCCACATAAATCTTTTTAGCGCCCTGACGACGTGCCTCCCGAGCGATGGCAAGTCCTAAGCCACGATTCGCACCCGTAATAAAAACAACAGCCTCTGAAACTTTCATCATGTGATCCATCCAATTGCCAGTATCTTGTGAAAGCGTAGTCTGATGACAGCGCTGCATTAAGTCTGTATTCATGATACACTTATGAAACCTAGTATCAATTAGTTACTACTTGGTAACTGGTCAAATTCGCTGTTTCAAATGAAGATAGAACGTAAAAGGAGCATGATTAGAAATGAATAAGCCAATGAAATTTAATATTTTTCATCCAGATTGTCCTGCACGTCTTTTTTTTGAAAAATTTGCAGACAAGTGGATTTTATTGATTGTGTATACGCTGGATCAAGAGTCACAGCACTTTAATGAGCTTAAGAAAAATGTTTTAGGTATTTCACCTAAAGTACTGTCACAAAAATTAAAGATCTTAGAGCGCGATGGTTTTTTGACGCGAACCATTCATGAAGACAATGTGATTCGAGTGGAATATGCGTTAACTGAAATTGGCAAAGACTTTGCTCAAAATGCCTATCAAATGAAAGATTGGGTCGAAGCCAATATGCTTAAAGTTTTAAAATCCAGAGCTGGATTCGATCAAAAGCTAGAAAAAACAGAGCCCGCTTAAGCGGGCTCTGTCACAGTAATTTGATTAGGCTAAAGGCTTAAAACCCTGCTGACGCCATGCTTCATACACAATCACGGCTGTCGCATTGGATAAGTTCAAACTGCGCGAGTTTTCAGCCATGGGCAAACGAATCCAATGCTCTTTTGGAAACAACATACGAACCTGTTCAGGCAGACCACGTGTCTCAGGTCCCATGAGTAAAGCCACAGGGCGATTCAAATCCGAAGTATGCGGTGTTTCCGTTCCTTTGGTGGTTAGAGGATAAATCGCGTTTATATCGACACCTTTTTCAGCTAAATTTGCTAAACACTCATCGAATGTTTCCCAAATTTGCATGCGCGCCCACTCGTGGTAGTCCAAACCTGCACGTTTGAGTTTTTTATCATCCAGCTCAAAGCCAAGTGGCTTAACCAAATGCAGCTGCGCTCCAGTATTGGCACATAAACGAATGATATTCCCTGTGTTTGCAGGAATTTCGGGCTCGTATAAAACAACATGGATCACAGCTTTTCTCTACTCTTTCAATATGGCAAAAGTTAATCTTGCCACTGTAATTGTTCACGCAAACTCACTACATCACCAATGATGGTCAATGTAGGCGCTTGAATATGATTTTCTTCAACTTTTGATGCGATATCCGCTAAGGTCCCGACCAACACTTTTTGTTCTAGCGTGGTACCTTTCGAGATCAAAGCAACGGGCATATCTGGACGCTGGCCATGCTCAATTAACTTTTCACAAATTTTTTCTAAACCAACCAAGCCCATGTACAGCACAAGCGTTTGATTCTGATAGACCAACTCATCCCACGGTAACTCAGGCGAACCTTCTTTTAAATGTCCGGTAAGGAAACGCACGCTTTGTGCATAATCGCGATGTGTCAGAGGAATGCCTGCATAAGCCGAACAACCCGAAGCGGCAGTAATCCCCGGCACTACTTGAAATGGTACACCTGCAGCAAAAAGCTCTTGGATTTCTTCACCACCACGACCAAAGATGAAAGGATCACCACCTTTTAAACGGCAAACACGTTGACCTTTTGAGGCATATTCCACTAGTAAGGCATTAATGCCTTCTTGCGGAACAGCATGGTTAGAACGGGCTTTACCCACATAAATTTTTGTTGCATCTCGGCGACAGAGTTCCATAATCGCAGGGGAAACCAAACGATCATAAATCACCACATCGGCTTGTTGCATCAAACGCAGTGCTTTAAGGGTCAGCAACTCAGGATCACCTGGACCTGCACCAACCAAATACACTTCACCTTTCGGGGTTTTCCACTCTGCCAGTGCTTGCTCGATTAAACTATCTGCTTCTGTCAGATTGTCATGAAAAACTTGTTCTTTCAGTGGACTTGCATATAGATCTTCCCAGAAAACACGGCGCTCGTCAGGATTAGAAATCTTCGCTTTCACCGCTGCACGCCATTTTCCTGAAAATTCAGCCAGCTTACCCATCCCATGTGGAATACTGGTTTCAAGCTGGGTTCGAATTTGGCGAGATAACACGGGGGATGTACCATTGCTGGCCACTGAAATCACCAAAGGCGAACGATCGACAATGGCAGGAACCATAAAACGACAATGTGGTGGATCATCAACACTGTTGACCAGTATTTTCAGCGCTTCACAGTCCTCAAAGACTTGAGTATTCACCGCATAATCATCTGTTGCAGCAATCACTAAACGGTAGTCATTGAGTTGAATCTGCGCAGGATATAGCGCTTGGATATATTGCCCTTGGCTTTCTTCAACCAGTTGCAATAAATTTGCATCAATATCAGGAGCAATGACATGAATCACCGCTCCTGCTTTATGTAACAACACTGCCTTACGGTAAGCAATATGCCCACCACCGACAATCAGACAAGGTTGCTGTTGCAACTTTAAAGAGATTGGAAAAATATCCACACACGACCTCAATGAGTTTTATCTGACTGTCTTAAAGCAATTATTGTGCACAAAACTGTGCAGTACATCGACTTTATTAGTCAATGTACTCAGCGCCGCCCATATAAGGACGAAGCACGGTTGGGATTTCAATCGAACCATCAGCACGTTGGTAGTTTTCCATGACCGCAAGTAAAGTACGGCCCACAGCCAAACCTGAACCATTCAGCGTATGTACAAATTCAGTTTTCTTTTGATCTGCACGGTAACGTGCTTTCATACGACGCGCTTGGAAGTCACCCATGTTTGAACATGAAGAAATTTCGCGGTACGTATTTTGACTTGGTACCCAGACTTCAAGATCGTAAGTTTTAGTTGCACCGAAGCCCATATCACCACCACAAAGAATGATCTTACGGTACGGTAAACCAAGTGCTTTCAAGATCCCTTCAGCATGACCTGTAAGCTCTTCAAGCGCTTGCATTGAGTCTTCTGGTTTAACAATTTGCACCATTTCAACTTTGTCGAATTGGTGTTGACGAATCAAGCCACGCGTATCACGACCATATGAACCTGCTTCACTACGGAAACATGGCGTATGTGCTGCATATTTCAGTGGTAAACGGTCTGCATCAATAATTTCATCACGCACGAAGTTGGTTACAGGAACTTCCGCAGTTGGAATGAGGTAATACTCTTTTTCACCTTGTAATTTGAATAAATCTTCTTCAAATTTAGGCAATTGGCCTGTACCACGGAGTGAGTCAGCATTGACTAAATACGGCACATAAGCTTCGGTATAACCATTTTCCAAAGTATGCGTATTCAACATGAACTGGGTAATCGCACGTTGTAAACGAGCAAGTGGTCCTTTGAGCACGCTGAAACGAGAACCTGTCAATTTGGTCGCAGTTTCAAACTCAAGGCCACCCATCCACTCACCTAAGTCAGTGTGATCTTTAATTTCGAAGTCAAACGTACGCGGGGTACCCCATGTGAGGATTTCCACGTTATCGCTTTCGTCTTTTCCTTCAGGAACAGACTCATCTGGCAAGTTTGGAATGCTGAGTGATTTCGCTTCAAGTTCAGCTTGTAATTCAGACAAAGCGACTTCTGCAGCTTTGATTTCATCACCAATCGCTGACATACGCGTCATAATTTCAGATGCATCACCACCAGCTTTTTTAATTTGGCCAACTTGTTTTGCACCCGAATTACGTTCAGCCTGAAGAGATTCAGTTTTGGATTGAATCTCTTTACGGCGAGCTTCTAGTGATGCCCATTCTTCAACATTCAGTTGTACACCACGTTTTGCTAAGGCTAAATTTACAGCCTCAATATTATTTCTGAGTAATTTCGGGTCGATCATAGCCAATCTTTTGCAAAGAAAAAAACTGGCTATAGTGTAAGCGCTTCAAGCCGAAAAATACAGTCACGCGATCACTAGCTGTGGCTTATTACAGCAATTTTCATGGCTTTTCTTTGCTCGCTTTTTCTCGTTCAGCTGCATAATCGACAAAACTTGGCAAATATTCCGCCTTAATTAAGCCACTGGCTTGTTGATAAGGTAAAACCAATTCAGACATCCCTTCTGCATAAGATGCTAATTCGTATAAGGGATAGACGAACACCACACCTTTGGCACTCATATAATAATTATCGGTCAGCTTCAATTGCTCGCGTGAAATATTATGATCGGACAGCCACATGCTATTGGCACCATACAATGCATCTAATAATTGAGACTCTGTCTTGTCTACCACGATATCACTCAGCGCAACCCGTTTTTTCGTTGCCAAATCTAAGGTGATGTACTCGTTGTGATACATGCCATGTGCGGCACGCGCTGGGTAGTGATAATACATCAAGACAAAATCAGCATATTTTCCACGCTGCGCCACATAACGGACATCAGACAAAGTTTCACTGAGCATGTTTTCATCAATCTGTGGCTTTGACTGCTTCAAACTTTCAAATGCCACAGGATTGGCTTTTTTCATCCGTTCATCAAAATATTGATTGATCCATGGGACATTGGTTTCCAAGCTGTACAGCTGGTATTGGGTACATCCTTCCTCATCACAAGCAATAGAATGCGCCAATTGTAATGGTCGAACTTTTGCCTCAATCAGTGGCAAAGTCTGTGTGACTTGAGCTGGTTTAGTTGTCTCTTCACTTTTTGCAGCATTACTGTCATTTCGTGGCTGACATGCGCTGAGTAATCCAGCACACAACATCATTGCGAAGACAGATCCAATTTTATTGTTATGAAGTAATATCATGATTTACCCGCTGTTAAGTATTCAATAGCACAGACTATACAAAGCACAGCCATAACTTCCCACCACGTTATGTAACTGAACTTGATCTAATAAAAAACCACCCGAAGGTGGTTTTGAACAACAGACTCATATTATTGGTCAATAATGTCTGTGCCTTTAGGTGGAGTAAAATTAAAGGTTGAAGCTGGAATATTGGTATTTACCTTGGTGTTATTAAAACGCACATAGGTTGTTTGTCCCAAAGAATCTTCTAAGATCATTAACGTCGGCGCATTTTTCGCACCAAAACTAATCGTTAAGCTTTGAAATGCACCATCATCGCTTTTTGGGTACAAGGTATAGTAGGTTTTGCTCTGATTTGGTTGCGTAATACGGTATGACTTACGAATCTGTTCCGTATTCCCCGACAATAATAGTGCAGGGGTATTCGCCACCTGTTCATCTAAAGTTTGACGAACCGCTTGCTGTAAGTCTGGATCATAAATCCATACCGTTTTGCCCGAAGTCACAATGGTTTGTTTTGCAGGGCTTGTGGTTTCCCAATAGAATTTCCCTGGACGCTCAACTTTCATCACCCCTTTAAAGGTCTGATTCATATGCTGGGCTGATAAACCTTGTTTCTTCGGCGCTTTAGATGAATTTGTGACTTTGGTGGTTTGTTCAAAGTTAGAACTGATACTTTGAATACCACTCAACTGTTTCACTAAACTCGTCGTCGCTTGTTGCTCCGATGCTGCAACCGGAGCTGCAAATACTGTACTGCTCATAACAGGGCCAAGTGTTACTACACCTACTGTCATTGCACATAAAGTCTTACGAAGCATTTTCATAATCTCACCTTTTATAATTTGCGCAGTCGCAATTTGTTAGATGAGCTATCTTAAATCAAATTTTATGGCTAATAATTGAGAATATAAGAAGATTTGTATATTTATTGGTGCTTAATGTTGTGAAATATCCATCATGATGAAGATCAGATGTGCTCTTTACATATAGAAAAGCCTCTGAATGTGCAGAGGCTTTTCTAACTGAGGTTAAGAATTATCACTGTCATTTCCATTGCCAACCAATTGCTGCACCTGCACCGAAATCACCTTCACTATTGGTTGTCACAGCTACTTTGTATACATATTTGTTACTTTCAGTCACACCGCTGAGACCAAAAGCATAACCTTGCTCACCTTCCCATGTACCCACGCCGGCACTAAACATATTGTAGCCAGCATCTGTCGGTTGCGGTAAAGATGCTATTGCAATACTTGATGCCACTGCTGCATAGGTTCGATCTTCGAGTTTTCGCATGTCTCGGTTCAAAGCATTTACACGACTATCAGTATAAGCATTTGCTTGGTTGAGGGTTTGTTGCCCAACTTGGTTTACATAAGTTTTTGCTTCATTCAGGATGTAGGTGTCAGCAGCATCCATCACTTCTTTAGAGATCCCATTGGTACCGTTTGTACCTTTAAGACTTGCTAACCATTGAGTAATGCTGCCCTCAAAACCATTACCAACTGCAACATCATAAGCACTAAAACCTGTTGCACCAGTCATCCCTGTGTTACCCATATCGCCTTTTAAGCTCGCGAGCCATTCAGTGATGCTACCGTCAAAACCATTAACTTGCGCAACTTGATAAGCATTATATCCTGTCGCTCCCGTTTCACCTTGCACACCTTGGATACCTTGCTCACCCTGTAAGCCTTGGAGGCCTTGTTCACCTTGTGCTCCAGTATCTCCTTTCACACCTTGTGCTCCAGTATCTCCTTTCACACCTTGTGCTCCAGTATCTCCTTTCACACCTTGTAAACCTTGTTCACCTTGCGCTCCAGTTGCACCTGTTGCTCCAGTATCACCTTTGTCGCCCTTGTCTCCCTTATCACCTTTGGCTCCTGTAGCACCCGTTGCTCCAGTATCACCTTTCACACCTTGGATACCTTGCTCACCCTGTAAACCTTGGAGACCTTGTTCACCTTGTGCTCCAGTGGCACCCTGAAGACTCTCTATCCAAGCTGTTTCATTTTCGAGATCAGTTTTATTTGGATCAGGATTATAACTCATTGTATTGACCGCAATTTCATATGCACTCAACCCATCCTCACCATCAGCTCCTGCAGGTCCTGCTGGTCCTGGTATTCCACTTCCAGGACAACTACCTGTGTCTTGATTAGAATTACACGAACCTGCAAAAACATTTGTATTCGCTGTCATTAAAATCGCACTTAAAACAAGCACGTTCATAGCAAACCTTTGTAGACAATGGTTTGGCTTAAGTGTTTGTAGATTCATTGCAGCAGAAACTGCAGTACTAATATGAGTATGTTCTTGTTTTAAGTTCTGACCAGAGACTTTCATTATCTAGCTGTCTGGATTACCCAAGACATTTGTATCTATTTTATTCATATCCGTCTGCCTTTCTTTTAATTTTGTTTCTTTATTACACACCTATTTTTTGTGATACACATCACTATTTATTGGTATTTAGTGCTTTATTTCAAAATATAAAAACACAAGAAAATTAAGCTAACCATATGAATAGACGAAAAAAAACCCACAGAATGTGGGTTTTTCTTACTATTAAAACTTACGCTTCAACAGTTACGTAGCGACGGCCAAACTGACCTTTCACTTCGAATTTTACTACGCCGTCAGCGGTTGCAAACAAAGTATGGTCACGGCCCATACCAACGTTTTGACCTGCGTGGAATTCTGTACCACGTTGACGAACGATGATGTTACCAGCAGTCACAGATTGACCACCGTAAATTTTAACACCAAGCATTTTAGGGTTCGAATCACGACCGTTCTTAGTCGAACCACCGGCTTTTTTAGTTGCCATGTCTCATTACTCCTCGTGATTAGCCTGAAATAGCTGTAATTTTCAACTCAGTGAACCATTGACGGTGACCTTGTTGTTTACGGTAGTGTTTACGACGACGCATTTTTACAATACGGATTTTGTCGTGACGACCATGGCTAACTACTTCAGCAGTTACAGTAGCGCCAGCAACAACTGGAGCACCGATTTGAATGCTGTCACCATTTACTAGCATTAATACGTCATCAAACGTAATAGTTGCGCCAGTTTCAGCTTTCAACAATTCAACTTTAAGGGTTTCACCCTCTACAACACGGTGCTGTTTACCACCGCTTTGGATTACTGCGTACATAATGTACTCCAAACATGCCCGTGTCGTCGTGCCGATAAAGGAAGATATCGATCTTAATACGAACGCCACTGGGGTTAATCAAGGGCAAGGATTTTAAGTGATATTGACTCAAACAACAAGAGATTTGCCGAACTTATTAGACTAAATTAACGATTATTTAATAATCGAGAAAAACTCAATCAACAAATTACAGTTCAACTCTGGCTTGACTTTGCTTACAATGAAATAGATTTTTAAAATCAATCCGCTATAGTATAGATGAATTGATTTTTAAAATGTAAATAAGCCTACAAATGCAGTACGCTTATACATTGGGGAAGTAAGGAACTGTCTTTCGTAAAATACAGTCTCGCACACTAGCGAGTCTTATTTATGATTGAAATGAATCATTTAGACAGGTATTCCTATTTACACAATACTGGTAATGCTGATTTTTATCACTTTATATAGATGAGGCCGCTCTTCAAATGACCATCGACTTTAAGCAAGATATTCTCGCCCCTGTAGCTCAAGACTTTGCCACGATGGACACATTTATTAATGAAGGCATTACCTCTAAAGTGGCATTGGTCATGGCGGTGAGTAAACATGTGGTTGAAGCAGGTGGTAAACGCATGCGTCCCATTATGTGTTTATTGGCTGCCAAAGCCTGTGGTGCAGAAGACCTAGAACGCCAGCGTAAACTTGCTGCAATCATTGAAATGCTGCATACCGCAACCTTAGTCCATGATGATGTGGTCGATGAATCTGGCTTACGTCGTGGTCGCCCAACGGCCAATGCAACTTGGAACAATCAGACCGCTGTACTGGTGGGTGACTTTCTAATTTCACGTGCCTTTGATTTATTGGTCGATCTCGGTGATATGACCTTACTCAAAGATTTTTCTACAGGGACTTGTGAAATTGCCGAAGGCGAAGTGCTACAACTTCAAGCACAGCACCAACCTGAAACCACAGAACAAACGTATTTAGATATTATTCACGGTAAAACGTCACGTTTATTTGAACTGGCAACTGAAGGGGCTGCCATTCTTTCTGGGACACCGCAGTACCGTAAACCACTACGTTTATTTGCAGGCCACTTTGGCAATGCCTTTCAAATCATTGATGATATTTTAGATTACACCTCAGATGCTGAAACATTAGGTAAAAATATTGGCGATGATTTAATGGAAGGTAAACCGACTTTGCCGTTAATCTCAGCATTGAAAAATACAACGGGTGAAGAACATGACATTGTTCGTCGAAGTATTGCGACAGGTGGAACAACAGATCTTGATCAAGTCATTGCTATCGTAAACAGTTCTGGCGCACTAGATTACTGTCGACAACGGGCGCATGAAGAAACCGAAGCCGCACTTCAAGCATTACAGGCTTTACCTGACAGCCAATATCGTCAAGCACTGGTCAATTTAACCCAACTGGCTTTACATCGAATTCAATAACAAATGATGCTTTAAAATGTTTTTAACTTGCCTATGCATATAAAATTTAATGATCTGTTCTCTCAAATGCAGCAACAGCTTGAGCAACCTCAAGCTGTTTTAAATGATCAACTTTTAATTGAGTTGGTGGAGCGTATTCGTCCAATAGATGCGTATCAAACCGATGAAATCCATCAAAAATTTCAAGCGCTCATTCAAGCATTACTCATCACACCCGATGCCGCATCGACCTTACAAAGCTTTGTGCTGCGGCTTATTTCCCAATATAAACAAACCAGTCTTTATGCCGACACAGGCATCTTGTCTTTAGATGGGTTTTGGAACCAATTGTCGCAGCGTTTAGGGGCACATTTTCTCCCGCTGATTAATGACGAAACTCAACTACAAGATTTAGTCCGTCGCGTTTTCCCCAACCGAAGTGATAAATATTGGCTCGATAACATCCGGGACAGTGACTGGCTACAACTGCTGAACCTGCTCAATCACGGACATGCCAATCAAAAAGAAAAAGTCAAAATTCGCAGTGAAGTGATTAAAGCCATTACGGTGCTGTCTTATCGGATTAGTGGTATTGGTTTATATCCAGAGTTTATTAATGCGCATCCTGAACTGACCGAATATGAATCGCCTTTTTTAGTGCAGAACCGCGAAATTGTTGAATTCATTCAACAGTATAAAAAGGCACATCAAGAAGCAGAAACCTCGAGTGTGGTTGCCCCACCCGATGCCTCTCAAGCACTGGTCATGATTGAGCAGTGTCGTGATGTAGTATTAAAAATTCGCCGTGCGACCAAACGCATTGGGGTTAGTGTCAGTTTAACCTATCTGATTTCCTTACTTGAGCAATGCTTAGACCGTGTCGAATTGTTGCTCAATTTAATTGTAGAAGAAGGCGAAGCACACTATGAAGCGGTGAGCTTGCTCTTAGTCGATATTACCGCTGCGATTTATAGTGAACGGAGTGTGCGCTCTTTACTGACGACCAATAGTGAATTGATTGCTTTACAGGTGACTGAAAATGCCAGTAAAACGGGCGAACACTATGTAAGTACAGACAAGCAAGGCTTTTTAGCCATGTATAAATCCGCAGCGGGTGCGGGTGTCATTATTGCAACCATGGCCACCCTGAAAATCTTGTCCGCACGGATGATCATGGCACCGCTCATGCAAGCCTTTGTTTACAGCATGAACTACTCATTAGGGTTTATGTTGATTCATGTGTTGCACTTTACTGTGGCAACCAAACAACCAGCGATGACCGCGGCGGCACTCGCGGCAACAGTACAACAGCGTAAAGGTTCAAAAACAGCACAAATTGCTGAATTGGCGGCGCTGATTATTAACATTATTCGCACGCAGTTTATTGCTATTTTAGGCAATATCTCAATTGCCATCCCTGTTGCCGCATTTATTACGTGGGCATGGGCAACTGGCATGCATGAACCGTTACTCAACCATGCAAAAGCAGCGAAAGTCTTACATGACTTAAACCCTTTTACCTCTTTGGCCATTCCGCATGCCGCCATTGCTGGCGTCTGTTTGTTTTTATCGGGACTTTTGGCAGGCTATTTTGACAATATGGCGGTTTATCGCAAAGTCGGCCCACGCTTAAAAGCACACCCTCGCCTCAAAACCATCATGGGACAAGAAAGACTCGACAAATTTGCAGGCTATATAGAACGCAACTTAGGTGCGTTGGCGGGTAATTTTCTGTTCGGGATTATGTTAGGAAGTATGGGAACCATTGGTTATATTTTGGGTTTACCCCTAGATATTCGCCATATTGCCTTTGCTTCAGCAAACTTCATTCAAGGCCTGATGAATATTAATGGTAGTCCTGAGATTGGCTTGATTATTGTATCTTTCCTCGGGGTACTCGCTATTGGCCTGACGAACTTATTTGTCAGTTTTACCCTCACGATTATTGTGGCTTTACGCGCACGTCGGGTACGTTTTGAACAGTGGAAACCGTTAGCAAAATTGGTTTTAACCCATTTTCTAACGCGACCAAGTGACTTCTTTTGGCCACCAAAAGTGCCTCTTGAAGTTGATGAAAGTTCGAACAATACAAAACACCATACAAAATGATTTTGTACCCATTTTGAGCTCTTGTTACACTGTGAACAAAATTTTATACATGATTAATCAACACTTGAATTAAAGTGTACTGATGAGTACACTTTAACCCAGTAAATAACCGCGCTTAAATCGGTTGAAATGACACGAGTTCCAGCATGCCTTACTTGTTGCTTTTTATCGGTATTATTTTATTTATAATCAGTGCATTAGCTCTAAGCATTCAACCACTCACCGCTTTAGATCTGGCGATGGTCGAATATTTCAGCACATTAAGAACTGAGCCTATAGATAAACTTGCAATACTTTTATCGGCACTCGGTGGCATGCCGTTTGTATTATTTCTAACCACTCTATGGTGTTTCCATCGTGCATGGTATAAAAAGTATAGAGATGTTGTTTTTATTGGTTTAGGCGTTGTTGGAAGTATTGCTTCTGCTTGGCTACTTAAATTTCTAATTTCAAGACCACGCCCACCAGAAATGTTTCACCTAGTGACGAGCTATGGTGCTTCCTTTCCGAGTGCGCACAGTATGTATGCTGCCACTTTGGCGTGTCTTGCCATTTTCTTAAGTCGACCATTTCCTGCACATCGTTATGTTGTATGCATTGCTCTTTTATGGATGCTGATGATGGGAATTTCAAGAGTCTATCTTGGAGTACACTTCCCATCCGACGTTCTCGCAGGTTGGAGCATTAGTATTATCTGGATTTCACTGCTTTACATCTTGTGTGGCAGATATACCCAATTAAATACACATTATTTTTAGATAAGAATCTAATCGAGGTGGAACAATGATGTCGGCAAAGCTTTGGGCCCCAGCCCTTACCGCTTGCGCATTAGCAACGAGTATTGCACTTGTTGGTTGTAGCAAAGATCCAAAGGATGCGCAGCAAGCTGGCGCTTCTCAACAAATGCCACCTACTGAAGTCGGTGTCATTGTTGCACAACCGCAAAATGTAGAACAATCTGTAGAGTTATCTGGCAGAACCACGGCATTTGAAATCTCTGAAGTTCGCCCACAAACGAGTGGGATCATTCTAAAACGTTTGTTTGCGGAAGGCAGTTATGTACGTGAAGGCCAGGCACTTTATGAACTTGATTCTCGTACCAATCGCGCAACATTTGATAATGCCAAAGCAGCATTATTACAACAAGAAGCGAATTTAAGCACACTCAGAACCAAACTGAATCGTTATCAGCAACTGGTTTCAAGCAACGCTGTTGCAAAACAAGACTATGACGACTTAGTGGGTCAAGTAAATGTAGCTGAGGCACAAGTGGCAGCAGCACGTGCTCAAGTTAAAAATGCTGAAGTGGACTTAGGTTATTCAACCATCCGCTCACCAATTTCAGGTCAAACCAACCGCTCTACAGTTACTGCAGGTGCTTTGGTGACTGCAAACCAAACAGAGCCATTGGTGACAATTCAACGTTTAGACCCGATCTATGTTGATATCAACCAATCGAGTTCTGAACTTCTTCGTTTACGTCAACAATTGAGTAAAGGTAGCTTAGACAGCAGTAACAACACGCGTGTGAAGCTGAAACTTGCAGATGGCAGTGACTATCCAGTCGAAGGTCGTTTAGCGTTCTCTGATGCTAGTGTCAATCCAGATACAGGGACTGTGACGATTCGTGCGGTGTTCCCGAACCCGAATCACTTGTTGCTTCCTGGTATGTTTGCCAATGCACAAATCGTTCAAGGCGTAATCCCAAATGCGATGTTAGTGCCGCAAATTGCGGTGACTCGCACACCAACAGGTCAAGCGATGGCAATGATTGTGAATGACAAAGGCGTAGTAGAGCCTCGTCAAATCACCACAGTTGGTATTCAAGGCCAAGACTGGATTGTGACTGAAGGCCTTAAAACAGGTGAAAAAGTTATTGTTGACGGAATAGCGAAAGTTAAAGCTGAACAGAAAGTTGTTGCGAAACCGTATCAACCTCAAGCAGCAGCACCTCAAGCTCCAACAACGGATGCTAAAAAGACAGAAACTGGTGCGAAAACTGAACAAAAAGCTACTTCAAATGCATAAGGGGTAGACTGAATGGCTCAATTTTTTATTCATCGCCCCATTTTTGCGTGGGTGATTGCACTGGTGATTATGTTGGCGGGTATTATCACGCTGACAAAAATGCCGGTTGCCCAATATCCGACGATTTCACCGCCCTCGGTGACAATCTCTGCAACTTATCCGGGTGCTTCTGCACAGACTGTTGAAAACACAGTCACTCAGATCATTGAACAACAAATGAATGGTCTGGATGGTCTACGTTATATCTCTTCAAACAGTGCGGGTAACGGTCAAGCGTCTATTAACTTAAACTTTGAACAAGGCATCGATCCTGATATTGCTCAAGTTCAAGTACAGAATAAACTACAATCGGCAACGGCGCTTTTACCTGAAGATGTACAACGTCAAGGTCTAAAAGTCACCAAGTCTGGTGCGAGCTTTATGCAAGTTCTTGCATTTTACTCTCCAGATGGAAGCTTATCTGCTGCCGACATTAAAGACTATGTAAACTCAAACATTTCTGAACCGCTGAGCCGTGTTGCAGGTGTGGGTGAAGTCCAAGTTTTTGGTGGTTCATACGCGATGCGTATTTGGCTTGATCCAGCGAAAATGACCAGTTTACAAATTACTCCAAGTGATGTTGCAACTGCCATTAATGCGCAAAACTCACAAGTGGCGGTAGGTCAGTTAGGCGGTGCACCATCTGTGCAAGGTCAAGTGCTGAACGCAACAGTGAATGCTCAAAGCATGTTGCAAACCCCTGAACAATTTAGAAATATTTTTCTAAAAAATACAGCTTCAGGTGCTCAGGTTCGCTTGGGTGATGTTGCGCGTGTTGAACTCGGGTCAGATAACTATCAGTTCGACTCTAAATTTAATGGTAAGGCTGCTGGCGGTGTTGCGATTAAACTGGCAACTGGTGCAAATGCACTAGATACAGCAGCGGCTGTAGAAAAGCGCCTCAGTGAACTTCGTAAAAACTACCCAAATGGTTTAAAAGATCAACTGGCTTATGACACCACACCGTTTATTAAGCTGTCGATTGAAAGTGTTGTACACACGTTGATTGAAGCTGTCGTGTTGGTGTTCATTGTCATGTTCTTATTCTTACAGAACTGGCGTGCCACGATTATCCCAACATTGGCTGTTCCAGTGGTTGTATTGGGCACATTTGCTGTCATTAACATCTTCGGTTTCTCAATCAACACGCTCACCATGTTTGCGATGGTCTTAGCGATTGGTCTTCTGGTCGATGATGCGATTGTTGTGGTGGAAAACGTCGAACGGGTAATGCAAGAAGAACACCTCGACCCTGTAGCTGCGACCGAAAAATCAATGCAACAGATTTCTGGTGCCTTGGTCGGTATTACCAGTGTATTAACTGCGGTATTTGTACCGATGGCATTCTTTGCAGGTACAACCGGTGTTATTTACCGTCAGTTCTCGATTACGCTAGTTACCGCAATGATTTTGTCACTGATCGTGGCATTAACCTTCACCCCTGCCCTGTGTGCAACCTTGTTAAAACAACACGATCCGAATAAAGCAGAAAGTAATAATATTTTTGCGCGTTTCTTCCGTTGGTTTAACAGCAGCTTTGAAAAGCTATCCGTAAAATACCAAGGTGGTGTCAACCGTATGACCCATCATAAAGTATTTTCTGGTGTGGTTTATCTACTGGTGCTTGCAGGCTTAGTTGGCCTATATAAAGCTTTACCATCCTCATTCTTGCCTGACGAAGACCAAGGCGTCGTCATGACTTTAGTTCAGCTTCCACCAAGTGCAAGCCTTGAACGTACCGATAAAGTCATCACCACAATGACAGACTATTTCATGAATAAAGAAAAAGAACATGTAGAGTCTATCTTTACTGTTTCTGGTTTCTCATTCACAGGTGTTGGTCAAAACGCAGGTCTTGCCTTTATCAAGCTGAAGGACTGGAGTGAGCGTACGACACCTGAGTCGCAAATTGGTGCCATCATCCAACGTGGTATGGCATTGAATATGATTGTGAAAGACGCATCTTACATCATGCCATTACAGTTACCTGCAATGCCTGAATTAGGTGTATCTGCTGGTTTTGACATCCAATTAAAAGATGCGAGTGGTCAAGGTCATGAAAAACTGATTGCTGCACGTAATGCGATTTTAGGTATGGCAGCACAGGATAAACGCCTTACAGGTGTGCGTCCAAATGGTCAAGAAGATACACCTCAGTATCAAATTAGTATTGACCAAGCACAAGCAGGCGCAATGGGTGTCAGTATTGCGGATATCAATACAACCATGAGCATGGCTTGGGGTGGTTCATATATTAATGACTTCGTAGACCGTGGTCGTGTGAAAAAAGTCTATGTGCAAGGCGAAGCAAATGCACGTATGATGCCTGAAGACTTGAACAAGTGGTATGTACGTAATAGTAGCGGCACAATGGTTCCTTTCTCAGCATTTGCAACAGGCGAATGGACTTATGGTTCACCACGTCTAGAGCGTTATAACGGTGTATCTTCTGTAAACATTCAAGGGACTCCAGCACCGGGCGTAAGTTCAGGTGATGCAATGCTCGCGATGGAAGAAATTATTGGTAAGTTACCATCTATGGGCTTACAAGGTTTCGACTATGAATGGACAGGCTTATCTTTAGAAGAACGTGATTCGGGCAATCAAACAGCTCCGCTGCTTGTTCTTTCAATGCTTATCGTCTTCTTATGTCTTGCCGCATTGTATGAAAGTTGGTCTATCCCTGTTTCAGTATTACTAGTTGTACCACTCGGTATTCTTGGTGCATTTGCATTGACATGGTTAGGTATGATCATTAAGGGCGATCCAAACTTATCGTTTAACATCTACTTCCAAGTTGCAATTGTTGCCGTAATTGGTCTTTCTGCGAAAAATGCGATCTTGATCGTAGAGTTTGCAAAAGAGTTGCAAGAACAAGGTGAAGACTTGTTTGATGCAACCCTTCATGCTGCAAAAATGCGTTTACGCCCAATTATCATGACCACCCTTGCTTTCGGTTTTGGTGTCCTTCCGCTTGCCCTTTCAACAGGTGCTGGTGCAGGTAGCCAACACTCAGTAGGCTTTGGTGTCCTTGGTGGTGTAATTACTTCTACACTGTTGGGTATTTTCTTCATTCCAGTATTCTTTGTTTGGATTCGTAGTATTTTCAAATACAAACCTAAGAAACAAAATAATCAGGAGCAAACATCGTGATGCAAAAAGTATGGTCTATTTCAGGTCGTAGCATTGCGGTATCTGCACTTGCGCTTGCTTTGACTGCATGTCAAAGCATGCGTGGTCCAGAACCCGTCGCTCAAGCGGATATCCCAACAGGATATATTGGTTCAACGACAGGTCCTTCTGTTGCAGAACAAGGCTATAAAGACTTTTTTGCTGATCAGCGTTTAGTCCAAGTCATCGAGTTAGCATTAGCCAATAACCGTGACCTCCGTACGGCGACTTTAAATATTCAACGTGCTCAGCAAGCGTATCAAATTAGCGAAAACAACCAACTACCAACCATTGGTGCAAGTGGTAGTGTTCTTCGCCAAGATACACTCAGCAGCAACAAACCCATGACAACCTATAATGTTGGCCTTGGCGTAACTGCTTATGAGTTAGACTTTTGGGGTCGTGTTCGTAGCTTAAAAGACAATGCTTTAGACAGCTATTTGGCAACTCAAAGTGCACGTGATGCAACACAAATTTCGTTGATTGGTCAGGTTGCGCAAGCATGGCTGAGCTATTCGTTTGCCAATGCCAACTTAAAACTGGCAGACCAAACCTTAAAAGCACAGCTTGAGTCGTACAATCTAAACAAAAAACGTTTTGATGTAGGTATCGACAGCGAAGTCCCTGTACGTCAAGCGCAAATTTCGGTTGAAACCGCGCGTAATGACGTTGCGAACTACAAGACTCAACTTGCACAAGCTCAGAACTTGCTCAACCTGTTGGTGGGTCAGCCTGTTCCTGCAAACTTATTGTCTCCTCAACCTGTGAAACGCATTACTCAAAGTACGGCGTTGACAGCAGGCTTACCAAGCGACTTGTTGAATAACCGTCCTGATGTCCGTGCTGCGGAATATCAATTGTCTGCTGCGGGTGCCAACATTGGTGCGGCAAAAGCACAGTTGTACCCAACCATCAGCTTAACGGGTACAGCCGGTTATGCATCGACAGATTTAAGCGATTTGTTTAAATCAGGTGCCTTTGTATGGTCACTTGGCCCAAGCTTGGATATTCCAATCTTTGACTGGGGCACACGTCGTGCCAATGTGAAGATTTCAGAAACTGACCAAAAAATTGCGTTGTCAGATTATGAAAAAACCATTCAAACCGCTTTCCGTGAAGTGAATGATGCCTTGGCAGTACGTGAAAATATTGGTGACCGTCTAGCAGCGCAACGTCGTCTGGTAGATGCAACCAACACCACTTATAAACTTTCAACTGCTCGCTTCCGTGCAGGTATCGATAACTACCTGACTGTACTTGATGCACAGCGTACATCGTACTCAGCGGAACAAGGGTTGTTATTGCTTGAACAAGCAAACTTAAACAACCAAGTTGAAGTGTATAAAACCCTCGGTGGCGGTGTAAAAGCCAACACGACGGATCAAGTGGTGAAACAGCCTTCATCTTCAGATGTGAAATACAACAAAACAGCAAACTAAGGTTTGCAACATCAAAAGCTCACTTCGGTGGGCTTTTTTATTGCTTTTTGCTG
Organism: Acinetobacter sp. BMW17; assembly: GCF_001592855.1. NCBI lineage: Bacteria > Pseudomonadati > Pseudomonadota > Gammaproteobacteria > Moraxellales > Moraxellaceae > Acinetobacter > Acinetobacter sp. BMW17. Next base: position 8,372 of record NZ_LSOD01000027.1, on the reverse strand, counting down.
GGCTTTTTCCTATCTTCAAAGATAATCAAATCATTTGAATATTGAACATTATGCTTTTAAGTAACCTTGAGTCTGTTCCTGGACATACCATTTCTCAACAACTGGATGTGGTCTATGGCAGTACGGTTCGAAGTAAACATGTCGGGCGCGACTTTTTGGCAGGGTTAAAAAATATTGTCGGTGGTGAACTCACTGCCTATACCGAGCTTTTAGAAGAATCACGCCAAGAAGCCATGAATCGTATGATTGCAAAAGCACAAGGCTTAGGGGCCAATGCCATTGTAGGTATTCGTTTTTCAACCTCAAATATTGCCCAAGGTGCATCTGAGTTATTTGTTTATGGCACTGCAGTCCGTGTCACACCGTTAGACAACCATCTCCCCGATCCATTTCCAACACAGGCCTAAGCAATGGAAAGTTTAGTTTTCCAACTGCTGATCTTTGCGGTGCTCTTTAGCGTCGGTTTTGGCTTTGGTCGCTACAATGAACGTAAACATTTGGCGGAGCTTGAACAGAATGAGAAGCGTCTTGCCTACATTACCGTGGGTAATTTACGCAAAGTAAGCTTCGAACAGTCTGGGCACATGATCAGTAGCAATGTTGTGATTTCTCATGATTATTTCAAATATGTATTGGCGACCGTACAAAACTTTTTTGGTGGGAGACTCACCAGCTATGAAAGTGTCGTCGATCGCGCCCGTCGTGAAGCCATCGTCCGACTCAAACTTGAAGCGGAAAAACACGGCGCAATGCATATTGCTTGTATGCGACTGGCGACCACAGAAATGGGCATGCAAGGCGGTATAGTCGAAGTCTTTGCTTATGGGACTGCCATTCAAAATCCTTAAACAGCGACTATTGACCAATCATCCATTCACTAAACTCAAACAGCATGAGCGTTCAAAATAGCTCATGCTCGCTCACCTTCTATCGTACATTCGGATGGTAGATTGCTCACTAGAGCATAATTCTCTACACTGAACACAATAAAAATGGACATTACCTACACTGTAAATAGGTCACAGATAATGAAATCTTTAGCACTGAAAATAAGTATGGCTGTACTCAGCATGATTCCACTTGTAGCCAAAGCTGAATTAATTATACTGGCATCGCCTCAAAGTAATGATGCGTACTATGCAAAAATGATTGATGATATTTTTGATTTTCACGTCGATTATGCAAAAAAAATTATTAAAAATGGAGATAATGTCGTTGTTCTGACGGACAAGGGCCTCTACCCCGACTATGTAAAAGCTTTGGGCAACAAGCATGTGGCAATCGCACCGATGCATGACATTTGGATGCGCGACTTCACCAGCGCCAACCCAGCTCAACCCAGCTCAACCCATCATGTTCCGCTACACGGCGGCAGGACAAGGTGGCGCTAAAAAAGGTCAGGCCATTTCAGATGAAGTGCAAGACGAGTTTAAATACTACAGCCAAAAGGCTGGCTTACAGTTTACGCAAAGCAAACTATTGAATGATGGCGGAAACTGGGTGGAAGATGGTTATGGCAATGTCGTCCTCAGCACCAAATTCCTAGCGGATAACAAGCTCACCGAAAGTGAAGCCCGTAAGAAATTAATGGCTTTAACAGGTGCAAAGCAGATTGCATTCATTGAAGCCGATGAACAAGGTGGCTTGGAACATGCCGATGGTGTGGTCAGCTTTGTCGATCAAAACACCTTGGTGATTAACTCTTACCCTGAAGATCCCGACTATGCCAAGCAACTCAAAGCCGATTTAAAGCGCGGCATTCCCAATGTTAAAATTCGTGAAATCATCACCCCTTATGATGGCAGCGAAATCTACGATGAAAAATTTGGTTCTGCATGTGGCCTATACACCAATATGCTGGTGACGCATGAACGGATTTACTTCCCGCAATTTGGGATTAAAGAGGATACTGTCGCTTTACAACAAATTCGTAGCGTAACCAAACGTACTCTTGTCCCAATACAGTCTTCTAATGTCTGTCATATGGGCGGCGGTGTGCGCTGTTTGTCTTGGCAAGTGCGTGGGAAAAATGCGGAATTGTTTTTAAACTATTTAAATAAAATCAGTAAGTAGTACAACTCTATCTCCCCTATCAAAGTATAGGGAATATGGGAACAACATCCCCAAAAAGGCAGGTGGAAGTGACGTTCCTCCTGCCTTTTTAAATTTACTTCACTTTCATCTTACGAATCATTTTATACAACGTTGTAGGCGATAAACGAGACACCAGAACCCCCATTTTCTCCTTACGTCCACCGATTACGATGTATTCTTCACCTTTAAGCAAAGCACTCACCACCGTTTGCGCAAAAATATCGGGTTCTAAACCATTTTCAATCGCTTCGTCTTGATGACCCTGCGGTTTACCTTCGCCATTTAAAGCATTAAACGAGACATTGGTTTTAACAAAGCCTGGGAAAATCACCGATACGTCCACACCCTCATTGGCCACTTCGGCACGCAGGCTATTTGCCCACATATGAATGGCAGCCTTGGCTGCTGAATAGCTGGCACGGTACTGCGTCCCCAACAACCCCGCAACACTCGAAACAAAAGCAATACGGCCAGATTTTTGCGCTAAAAATGTCGGCAGAACGGTTTTGGTTAAAAACACTTGTGAGAAATAATCCACTTCCATAATCGCACGTTCAGTCTGCATGCTGGTGTCAGTAATCAAGGCACGTTGGCTTAAACCCGCATTATTAATCAACCAATCAATTCGACCTTTTTTCTGTAGCACTTGCTCATAGGCATGACGAACTTGAGCTTCATCGGTAATGTCGGCACAAATGGAAATATGTTGATCTGGATTGAGCAGCCCGACACGAACTTTTTCGAGTTCGTCAAAACGTCTTGCCGTGAGGACCACCTCAGCACCCTGTAAAGCACATTCTTTAGCCAGTGCTTCTCCTAACCCTGAAGATGCCCCCGTAATCCACACCACCTTAGCGTCTAAACTGTTTAACTGTGCCATGTCCTTATTGCCTCATACCGAAGTTTTATTTGCAGATTGATCATTTAAAAAAGTCAGGAAATGATCGAAATATTGTCTCATCATCTGCGCATCATAGATACGCCCTAACTTATCAAAACGTTTATAGCCCAACTGGGTCGTCAAGTTAATCACCCCATTTAGTGTTTTATCGACCACCAGATTAAATTTAAGCATTTTTTTAGGTTCACGGACCAGACTGGTCACCCCTTGATCGACAATTTGCGTAAATACCTTCAAAGCTGGAGCAACATAACTGTTATTGCCCTTTTCCATCTGTTCCGCACAACCCAAAAGTTCGGTAACTAAGGTTTTTTCTACTGGGTAACTTAAAAAATGTATGCTCTCGGTGTCATACATCCTTTGCTCTAGATAATTCACCATTGGAATTAGACGGTCATTTGAAAAAAAAGACACGGACCACGGCATGTACTTACGCATAGTTTCCACAATGTGCTGAATAATTTTCTCAGACTCCCCATCGCCTGAGGTAGACAAGCGCGCAAGATCGCCAAAGACTTGATCAATCACTTCACATGAAATATCCGCTAAAACCTCACCCAAAGGTTTGGCAAGACTTTGGCTTTCGCCGGCATTAAGCTGTTGATGAATGTGGGCAAAGCGTTGGTGAGTTTCAGGTTTTAATTTTAATGATATTTGATAAGTCATCGTGATCCCCCCTTTTTTTGATTTTTACTGCGAACAAAGCGCACTCTAGGTTTAGACACATCATAAAGCGCTCTGCATCATGTCGCAATTGCTAGATCAACGCATTTGCTTTACATGCCCCCATTTGCGATTTCTTTGCTACAATAGATGCAATTTTTTATCTACTTTTGAACTGTTTGAACTATGACTGATTCAGCGCAAAATATCGCTACAACTTACGATCCGACCGAGATCGAGAAAAAATGGTACCAAACTTGGGAAGAGCGTGGCTATTTCAAGCCCTCTGAAAAAGGTGAGTCATTTTGTATCATGATTCCGCCGCCAAACGTCACCGGTAGCTTGCACATGGGTCATGGTTTTAACAATGCCATTATGGATGCCTTAACACGCTACAACCGTATGTCAGGTAAAAATACCTTATGGCAACCGGGTACAGACCATGCGGGTATTGCCACGCAAATGGTGGTTGAACGTCAATTGGGTGCTCAAGGTGTCAGCCGCCATGACCTTGGCCGTGAAAAATTCATCGAAAAAATCTGGGAATGGAAAGAGCAATCAGGCGACACCATCACCCGTCAAATCCGTCGTTTAGGTTCATCAGTCGATTGGTCGCGTGAACGCTTCACCATGGATGAAGGTCTATCGAATGCCGTAAAAGAAGTGTTCGTTAAACTGCACGAAGACGGTTTGATTTACCGTGGAAAACGCCTAGTAAACTGGGACCCGAAACTACAAACCGCGCTTTCTGACTTAGAAGTTGAGTCGGATAAAGAAGAAGCAGGTTCCCTGTGGCACTTCAAATATTTCTTTGAAGATAAAAATCTACGTACCCATGATGGCAAAGACCACATCGTTGTCGCAACCACACGTCCTGAAACATTGTTGGGTGATACTGCTGTTGCTGTGGCACTAGATGATGAACGCTATACGCACCTTGTAGGTCAGAACATTATTCTACCAATTACAGGTCGTGCTGTTCCAATCGTTAAAGATGAATATGTGGATAAAGAATTCGGTACAGGCTGTGTGAAAATCACGCCTGCGCACGACTTTAACGACTATGAAGTCGGTAAGCGTTGTGAATTGCCAATCATCAATATCTTCAATAAAAATGCAGAAGTATTGGCTGAATTTGAATACATCGCGAAAGCGGGTGAGCAAATTTCTAAAACCATCCCTGCACCTGCAGATTACATCGGTTTAGAGCGTTTTGAAGCACGTAAGAAACTGGTTGAGCAAGCGGAAGCTGAAGGCTGGTTAGATCAAATTCAACCCTACACCTTGAAACCACCTCGCGGTGACCGTTCAGGCGTAATTGTTGAACCATTATTGACAGATCAATGGTATGTAAAAATTGCACCATTGGCACAACCTGCCATTGAAGCGGTTCAAGATGGACGTATCAAGTTTGTTCCTGAGCAGTACAGCAACATGTACATGGCGTGGATGAACAACATTCAAGACTGGTGTATCTCTCGTCAACTTTGGTGGGGTCACCGTATCCCAGCTTGGTACGATGCTGAAGGCAACATCTATGTCGGTCGTGACGAAGCGGAAGTCCGTGCCAAAAATAACATCCCTGCTGATGTTGCGCTTAGCCAAGATGAAGACGTACTGGATACATGGTTCTCTTCTGCGCTTTGGACCTTCTCAACTTTGGGTTGGACTGGCGATGCCAAGAAAGATGCGGAAAACTATTTCCTCAATACCTTCCACCCAACTGATGTATTGGTGACTGGTTTTGACATCATCTTCTTCTGGGTTGCTCGTATGATTATGTTTACGATGCACTTCATGAAGAATGAAGATGGTACGCCACAAGTACCGTTTAAAACGGTATACGTTCACGGTTTAGTCCGTGATGGCGAAGGTCAAAAAATGTCGAAGTCGAAAGGCAACGTGCTTGACCCACTCGATTTGATTGACGGTGTAGACCTTGAGACTTTGGTACAAAAACGTACTACAGGTCTGATGAACCCAAAACAAGCGGCGAAGATTGAAAAATCAACCCGTAAAGAGTTCCCAGAAGGCATTCAAGCCTATGGTACGGACGCGGTGCGTTTCACCTTCTGTGCGCTTGCGAATACGGGGCGTGACATCAAGTTCGATATGAAACGTGTTGAAGGCTACCGTAACTTTGCCAACAAAATCTGGAACGCAACCCGTTTCGTGATGATGAATTGTGAAGAACAAGTGATTGGTACTGAAGTTCGTCAAGACCTTTGGGAATTGCCTGAACAGTGGATCGTGAGTCGTCTGCAAAAAGCAGAAGCTGCGGTACAACAAGCCTTTGCAACTTATCGTTTAGACTTGGCTGCACAAGCGATTTACGAGTTCATTTGGAATGAATACTGTGACTGGTATGTAGAGCTGACCAAACCTGTTCTGAACGATGAAAATGTATCGGTTGAGCGTAAAGCTGAAGTTCGTCGTGTACTTCTTGCGGTGATGGAAGCGTCTTTACGTCTTGCACACCCAATCATGCCGTATTTGACTGAAGAAATTTGGCAGACACTTGCACCGAAACTTGGTATTTCTGGCGAAACCATCATGCTGGCGCAGTACCCTGTTGCCAACCCTGAGCGTGTAAACGAACAAGCTGAAGCAGATATGCAATGGCTTCAAGGTTTGATTGGTGCAGTACGTAACATCCGTGGTGAAATGGGCTTAGGTAATGCGCGTTTATTACCAGTATTGCTACAAAACACGACAGAAGCTGAGAAAGCACAGATCACACGTATCGAAGCCTTGTTTAAAGCATTGGCAAAAGTAGAAAGCATTACGTTCTTGGCTGACGGTGAGCAACCGCCATTGTCTTCTTCTTCTGTGGTTGGACATGCGTCTGTCTTTGTTCCAATGAAAGGTTTAATTGACCCGAAAGCAGAATTGGGGCGTTTACAGAAAGACTTAGACAAAGTGCAAAAGCAACATGACGTCATTGCAGGCAAACTTTCGAATGAAGGTTTTGTAGCCAAAGCACCTGCGGCTGTGGTTGAAGGAGAAAAAGTGAAATTGGCTGAGTTTGCTGACCAGTTAGCGAAGATTAAAGCGAATATGGAACAGATTGCAGCGCTTTAATGCTTTAAAGACTACAATTTAATCTGTAATATAAAGGGCTGATTATTCAGCCCTTTATTGTTTAATATGAAAAAAATTATAGAAACCGATTTAGATCATCATAAAATTTCACTTTATCCAATAGAAAATCTAAATTCCAATAAAAATTCATTTACAATTATAATTGGCTCAAACAATTCAGGGAAAAGTAGACTACTCAATAAAATAATTATGTTAGCTAGTAAAGAAGATTATAATTTTTCTAAAATCATTGGCTTTTCTTCAGCACATTTTAACAAACTTCCCACACCTTGGAAAATTCACAAAAATTATATTAAATTTTCTACAAATCCAGCAGATTTTGTATTCGGTCAAGATAAATATCATAAAGACTTAGACAAATATAAAAAAATAATAGAAAATTACATTGAAAAAAATGAAATAGATTTTTCGATAAAGAGCAACATTAGCTCCTTACATATATTTCAACTATTTGAAATTTTTATAACCTCTAATAAAAATCAAGAAATGAAAGCTAATGATTGGAATATTATTTCTAAATTCTTAAATCTTCCCGATTCTATTGAATTCAAAATAACAAAATCTTCTCATTTTAAAAAATTAAAAAAATACTTAGAAGAAAATAAAAATGGATCAGAACTAAAGATAGATAAATTATGTAAAGAAGATAATTTCATCATTTCTATAGAAAATATATTCTCATTAAAAAAAGAAACTATAGAATTATTACAACTCAAATTATTATCCATTACTAAAATCTCATACCCTCATGAAAATAAAAAACTACCTTTAACATCATTAAGTTCAGGGCAACTATCTATTCTAACTTTAGGACTAGCATTAATATCATCGATTGAAAATGGTAGCTTAGTATGTATCGATGAACCTGAATTGAATCTTCACCCAGAATGGCAAACAGAAATAATTAAATTAATTGAGATACTAAGTAACAGGTATACTGACTGCCAATTTTTTATTGCGACTCACTCTCCTCAAATAATATCAAATATTAACAGTGAAAATTCTTTTGTACTAAAATTAAACTCCAAAGAATTAAAAAGTTCTAAAGAAATTATTAACCGATCTGCTGATTTTCAATTAACAGAAGTATTTAGTGCCCCAGGGAATAATAATGAATATTTATTAAGAAAAATACTTATTATCCTTAATAAATTAAATACTAATGTAGCTTTAAATGAAGATGAAATTCACACAAAGGAATTAATTAAAAAACTGTATTATGAAGAAAAATTCCAAGAGAAAGATAAAGTAAAATCCTTAGTTGAAGTTTTATTAGATCTTGAGGCAGAATAATGAAGATATTTGTTATTCCTTCAAAATTTGATGAATATATTAATACTTATGATAAAGAAGATCACACATTTTGGAATAAGGAATGTAAAGAAATTCTAGAGCTTAAAAGCTTAATTCGCGCTCATTATTTAACAGAAACCAATAATGTATGTTTCTATTGTAAGCATCAGATCCCATCTCAGCATGGTAGATATTGGGATATAGATCATATTTTACCAAAATCACTAGATCTCTTTCATAAATCAAAAAACGACCTATCTATTGCTGATTATTTGTACCGAAGAATCTTAAACATTCAGGCATAATCTTTGAATGAAAT
>NZ_LSOD01000026.1:0-46287 GCF_001592855.1 Acinetobacter sp. BMW17 | reverse complement strand
GAAAAAAGAAGAGTTTAAGGAAATTTTGGCAATTTTAAGAAAGCAGAATCCTGATAGGATAAGGGTTCTGTGAAATTTGTCGTGTACAGAGATTTTTAATATATTTTAGATAACTTCGGAAGGAATACAATAAGAAAATGGTGCGCTCAGCGGGACTCGAACCCACGCCACAGGCTTCGGAGACCTGTACTCTATCCAGTTGAGCTATGAGCGCGCGAGCACATCATATCAAAAAAAATCACAAGGTAAAGCATCTATCTAGCTTAGAGTGATTTTCCTGCTTATGCTTTATACAATGTTCCATATCTGCAACACAGAATTGCGAGTAGATTACTTGGTTTATTAGGCATAATCGCTCACAATAGTGCCACTATTAATCATTCGAGAATTTCATGACTGATGCATTGACGTTAAGGGATTTGTCCAAAACCTATAAAAATGGGTTTCAGGCTTTAAAAGGCATCGATTTAACTGTTCCTGAAGGCGAGTTCTATGCCCTTCTTGGACCAAATGGTGCAGGCAAATCTACAACGATTGGTATTATCAGCTCATTGACCAAGAAAACCTCAGGCACTGTCGAAATTTTTGGACATAATCTCGATACACACCCCTCTCAAGCCAAACAGTGCTTAGGAGTTGTACCCCAAGAGTTTAACTTCGGTCAGTTTGAAAAAACCTTCGATATCTTAGTCACACAAGCGGGCTATTATGGAATCCCTAAAAAAATTGCAGAAGTTCGTGCCGAAGAATATTTAGAAAAACTCGGCTTATGGGAAAAACGCGGTGTTCAAGCCCGTATGCTTTCAGGCGGTATGAAACGTCGCCTAATGATTGCCCGTGCCATGATGCATGAACCGAAACTCCTTATTTTAGATGAACCCACAGCAGGGGTTGATATTGAGCTACGTCGTTCGATGTGGGACTTCCTCACAGAAATGAACAATAAAGGCACATCGATCATTTTAACCACACACTATTTAGAAGAAGCAGAAATGCTCTGTCGTCGAATTGCCATTATTGACCGTGGTGTGATTAAAGAAGACACCAGCATGAAAAATTTCCTCAATCAACTCAATGAGGAAACCTTTATTTTTGATTTGGCCGCACCGATTGAACCAATTCATATCGACATTATTGGGGTTCGTTTCCATTTAGTCGACGCCGTGACTTTAGAGGTGACTATGGATAGAGCGCATACCCTCAATGACTTATTTCAATTGCTCGAATCGCAAGGGATCCAAGTTCGTAGTATGCGGAACAAATCCAACCGTTTAGAAGAACTGTTTGTGAAGATGGTCGAAAAAAATCTCGAAGGAACTACGCCATGAACTTAAATCAACTTAGCGTAGCTTTATATACTCTGGTGCATAAAGAAATTCGTCGCTTTATGCGCATCTGGCCACAAACCTTGCTTCCGCCTGCCATTACCATGAGTTTGTATTTCGTAATTTTTGGTAATTTGGTCGGTTCTCGTATTGGCGAGATGGGCGGATTTAGCTATATGCAGTTCATCGTGCCTGGGCTGATTATGATGGCGGTGATTACCAACAGTTATGCTAACGTTTCTTCGAGCTTTTTTAGTGCCAAATTTCAAAAAAGTATTGAAGAGCTGATCATGAGTCCTGTACCTTTGCATGCCATTTTATGGGGCTTTGTTTTAGGCGGTGTCTGTCGCGGGGTCTTGGTCGGTATCATTGTGACGGCCATGAGTTTATTTTTTACTGACCTTTATATTACCAATTGGTTTGTTACCATTTACACCGTCTTGGTCACCTCGTTCTTATTTTCACTGGGTGGTTTTATCAATGCGGTGTATGCCAAATCTTTTGATGACATCTCCATTATCCCAACCTTTGTGCTGACGCCTTTAACTTATTTAGGTGGCGTATTTTATGCCATTTCAGCACTCAGCCCTTTTTGGCAAAATTTATCGTTGATCAATCCGATTGTATATATGGTCAATGCTTTTCGTTTCGGTATCTTAGGTCATAGCGATGTTAACGTCGTCGTCTCCCTATCTGTTATGACCATATGCTGTGCAGTGCTTTATGGCATTGCTTACTATTTACTTTCTCGTGGTTCAGGAATGCGTGAATAATGAGTGTAGAACATTCTCTTTTGGGTAAAGACACCAATTACCCTACAACTTATCAACCCGATATTCTTTTTCCTATTGCTCGTGCTACAGCACGTGAGCACTATGCGCATGTTGAAGGTATTCAACAAGGTAAAGACTGGTGGCATGTTTTTGAAATTTCTTGGTTAAATCACCATGGTGTTCCGCAAGTTGCCATTGGTCTCATCAGCCTGCCTGCCACCTCGCCCAACCTCATTGAGTCAAAGTCATTAAAACTCTACTTTAATAGCATGAACTTTACTCAGTTTGAGTCTAAAGCGGCATTTAAAGCAACGGTTGAACAGGATTTATCGGCGGCGGCTGGCGCAGATGTCCAAATTGATCTTTTTCATGTCGATGATGTGGAAATTAGTCAACCTGAAGGTACCTGTATAGATGAACTGACTCCAACCCAATTGGAAAATCATCCCAATGCAAATCTATTGGCATTAGATGACGCTGCGGAAGATGTTGAAGTACAGATTTACTCGCATTTACTCAGAAGTAACTGTCCAGTCACTGGACAGCCTGATTGGGGCACGGTATTTATCCGATATAAAGGTAAAAAGCCTTGTTATAACAGTATACTGGCTTATATTATCTCTTATCGTCAGCACAACGGTTTTCACGAACAATGTGTGGAACAAATATTTGCCGATATTTGGCAAAATTTGAAACCTGAAAAGCTGATGGTGTACGCAGCTTATACACGCCGTGGTGGTTTAGACATTAACCCTTGTCGTGTGTCAGATGTGTCATGGATGCCCCGCCCAATTCGATTGGCGCGACAATAAAATAAAGAACATTGAGGTTAATACACGATGCCATTTTTTGGTTTTATTCCATCGACTGAACTTTTACAGACTATTCAAACTGCTCAGCAGAAGAAAGACTCAAGTGAACCTTTATATCCACTTCGAGATAAAACAGCACTCCTCATCAATGATGAAATTATTGATGCCATTTTGACTGAGTTAGTTCGCCGTTTTCCACCGAGTGATAAACGTGACACAGCCGAGAAACTGGCTGGCTATATTAAGTCAACAGTTGCGGTTTTGTTGAAGCAGCTTTTAGGCAAATCATCGAATGATGTGGTTCAAGCATCGATTCAGTTTTCTGAAAAAAGCTTGTTTAAAGATGCTGAAGATCAGTACCGTGTGGGTGAAGCATTAGAAGCAAGCTTAGTGACCAGCCTCAAATATAACTATGCTGAAATTAAAGCAGGCAATGAAGTAGATAAAGCCGCGTTAACCGAACTGTATAAACAGTTTGCTGAAGCGACTGTACGCCACTTCATGAATGACTTTAATAAAACCCTCGATTTGGGCATGATTAAGCGTAAAGCAGCCGATATCAGTTCTGCAGCTGTCATTAAAGCAGTGCATATTGCTGCCAATAAAATCATCCCCAATTTAACCAAAGATGAACTTTTAGCTTTGGCTGAATATCACGACACCTTATTTCATGCTTAAGTACTAAAAGTCTTCGAGACTTTTCAGATCAAAATGACTCTACTTGTGTAGGGTCATTTTGGTTTCTAAGCTGTAATTTCTTAGTCTTTATATAAAGCCATATATAAAGTCCATATATAAGCTGAGACCAGATCTTTTTGTCATTGTCACTAGACCCTAAACACTACAATTTTAATTGCTTCTATATATAGAAGACTTTTTATATCAGTCAGTAAAACTTGACTTATATAGTCACGTAAATACTCTGCCTGAAAATCTGCGCCATTTTGAATAATCTGTCCTTTATATAGGCTGAGTTTGTCTTTTTTTGTATACCTATTTGCCCGCTTCAGTACAGACAATGTTATCTTAAAGCCTATTCACGATAGACTCCGTTCACAAGAATTTCGACATAACAGAAACGCGAACTATGGGCATTCCCCTATTCGCTTTGCTTCACTGCCAATAACGACTCTGGAAATTAGACTTCTATGTTAAATTTAAACTTTTATAACAAAGTTAAACGTTTACCTTTATTGATTGGCGCTTTGTCGATCACCAGTTTTTGCCAAGCCAACGATTTCGCTTCTCATCCTGACTATTACAGCTTTAAACAAAAAACCATGCAAAATTATGGGCTGTCTGCTGAACAAGTTGATTGGGCGATGAATGGTTCTAAAAATGTACCCAACATCATCAACATTATGAACCGCCCTGGCGAAAGTAAACCGTGGTACGAATATAAAACCAACTTTATGGCGGAAAGCACCATTCAACGTGGTGTCCGTTTCAAAGCCCAATATGCAGATACTTTAAACCGCGCCGAACAACAATTTGGTGTACCGCAATCAGTCATTCTCGGCATTTTAGGGGTGGAAACAGGTTTTGGGAGCAATAAAGGTAATTTTGTCACTCGTGATGCTTTAGCCACTTTAGGTTTTGGTTACGAACGTCGTAAGCAATATTTCCAAGATGAACTCAGTGCTTTAATCGCATGGAGCTATAAAGATGGCGTGCCAACCAACTCGGTTGTAGGTTCGTATGCAGGCGCTGTGGGCTATCCACAATTTATGCCTAGCAATATTCCAAAGTTTGGTGTGGATTATGACGGCAATGGCCATGTCGATTTACGCAATTCAGCTGTCGATGCGATTGGTTCAATTGCCAACTATTTAGCAAATCATGGCTGGCAACGTAATCAGCCAATTGGATTCGCAGCACGCTATAGTGGCTCAAATCCTGAAGCGGTCATTGCTAAAGATTTAACTTTACCGACGCCTTATGGTGTTTTAAAAAATCAGGGCATTCAACCGACCAATCCGATTGTCAAAATCGATGATTTAGATATGGTGAATGTGATCCAACTACAGGAAAATTATGGGCAAAGTTATTACATCACTTACCCTAACTTTCAAGTGATTACGACCTATAACAAGAGCCGTATGTATGCGACTGCAGTGTGGCAATTAGGGGCTGAAATTGCTAGCCGATAGGGCTAGCTTTTTACTCAAGCTTGAGATGTCAATAAAAAAATATTTAAAAATGATGTAAATTTCGGCATTTTTCATACATTGTTACAATATTGATTATTTTTTAATCAAAAAATGTTCAGTTTATGTAGTTTTTATCATTATTTTAATTAAACACTAGACATGCTTATGACTGCATGAATATTATCCATTTCGTCAAATGTTGTTGCAAAAGTGAATTAACAGGCAAGTTTTTTTATCTTTCAACCACTTAGTTTAAAGAAAAAAGTATTGTCTTTTGGAGTTTATAAATGCAGTCTTCACTTAAATATATACTGGCCATTGCCTCGACCATCGCGCTGAGCCAATCGCAAGCAGAGATGGTTCAGTCATCATTTACCAATGATAATGATAACTCTCGCCTAGCTGCGCGTGTCTTGAATAAAGATGCTCAAGGCTTCAACTCACACTTCTCAAATTTAAATAGCCTTTCAATCACTGAACGTTCAGGCGATAAAATTCGTCGCGAAACAATCGCTGCAAAAATTGAGATCCCTGAAGAAGAGCCTTCAGTGATTGAAAAGTTAAATACTGTTGCATCAAATACAGTACGTAAGTTTAGTCAAACGGGCATGGCGTCTTGGTATGGTCGTCAGTTCCACGGTCGTAAAACAGCAAGCGGTGAAACATTCGATATGAATGCATTAACTGCAGCTCATCGTAGCTTGCCGCTAAACTGCTTTATTCGTGTAACGAATAAAACCAATGGTAAAAGTGTTGTGGTTAAAGTAAATGACCGCGGCCCATTCCACGGTAACCGCGTGCTTGATCTTTCTTATGGTGCTGCTAAGCAACTGGGTATTACCAATGCAGGTACTGCGAAAGTCAGCATTGAACGTATTGATGGACCAAACTCTTAAGACTCGTCCCTACAACACGCATTTGACAATAAAGCCACAGTAATGTGGCTTTTTTAATGCCCCATATTTACATAACACCCAATAGAGCGATCTCCATCACTTGCCTATCCCAGATGCTCAATTTGAATAAGATGAAAAAATCACATCGATCTGATTTCTTGAGGTGAGTGCGCTCATATTTTTACAGCGGTGGAAGACTAGCAAAATTAAATATTTTCTCGGCTCATTCTTATCTGATCAAAGCCAATTTTTCTACCCACCCTGAACTGTAGTTTTAAGCATTCTTCAAATTAAAATGATTTTATGAATTACCTAGTAAATTAAGCGCTATTTTTGCGATATTAGATTCACTATTGCCCTGCTTGTTTTTGTATAATTAGGGCAGTTTTATAAACCAAAACTCAAAAGAAAACCTTCTTATTTCTTCAAAGTTCTCAAACCCCGCCTCATTTGCTCTATTTTCAACTTTTTTAGTTCCCCAATCAAAGCTACGCCAATTTGATAGACATAGAAAAAATCGCAAATGGTGAGCATTTAGGGCAACACAAATTTAAAAGCAATGAAAAAGATCGGGCTCTCGCATTTTTTCATGCTTTTTTCGGTATTTTATGGGCCTATTTGCTGATGAAATGCTAGAAATCGAATAACAGATTCTGACCGTAAAAAAATCCTAAACTCAGCAAAATACTG
This sequence comes from Acinetobacter sp. BMW17, assembly GCF_001592855.1. Lineage (NCBI taxonomy): Bacteria > Pseudomonadati > Pseudomonadota > Gammaproteobacteria > Moraxellales > Moraxellaceae > Acinetobacter > Acinetobacter sp. BMW17. Next base: position 39,641 of record NZ_LSOD01000026.1, on the reverse strand, counting down.
AGCAATAATTTTCTCGTCAAAAGAGTGATTAACAACGTAAAAATTGCCCCATAAAAATAACTATTTTGAAGTATCCCTTTCCAGTGCCCGCCTTCGAAAAAAACCAGTGGCAAACAAATCGAAACCATCAGACAAGGCGCCGCATATTTCAGCATGCGTGTCGCAAAGTTAGGCAGGCGAATTTGAGTTTTAGGCTCTAAAAATAAATACCGATTAAAAAAGGTCACACAGGTCAAGCTCAAAACAAATAACCAGGTCATGTTTTAGTCCTCCGCTTGATCAAAGAGCGCAGCAACCCACATCTCACTAAACCCAGCCAGCAAAATAGCTGATCCTATTTCTAACCAACTCAAAATCAGCACCATGATCGAGGAACTCACCACGCCATAAATTGCGGCCTTATTTTGAATCAGCATCACCGCCATAACCAAGAACACCACCACAATTGAAAATTCTAAGTGGAGAGTTGAAAGATCAGGTACTTTATTTGCAAGCAAAATACCCATTAGACTAAACAACACCCAACTGACATAAAAGCTGAATCCTACACCCAACATATAGGCATAAGACGGCTTTTCCTTCAGCATCGCGGTGGCGTAGAGTTCATCGGTTAGCAAAAAGCCGATGCTCAGTCTTCTTTTGAGTGACCATGGCTTCACCTCCTCTCTTAAACTCAGTGCATAAATAAAGTGCTGACTGGTTAGAAAAAATACGGTGATCAGAATACTCAGTAAAGATGCACCCGTCATGAGCATACTCAAACTGACCAATTGTGCCGCACCTGCAAACACTAACGCTGACATGCCTACAGCTTGCATGACACTCAGGCCCGCATTAATCGCTGCTGAGCCTGCCAATATTCCCCATGGAATAACGGCGACTGAAAGCGGCAACATATCTTGTACACCACGGAAAAAGCTTAAACTTTTTTGTTGGATCAATTGTGACTGCACAACAGACTCCATTTTTCAATTCGCTAGAGTCAATATGCGGCATGGCTTAAATGGCTTTCTTGTATGAAATTGCTGTTATTTTAAATTTTATGTGCCAGATATTGCGCAGGCGTACAGCCCAAAGACTTTTTAAAATGACGAGTGTAATGGCTTTGATCAGAGAAACCACAGAGTTGTGCGACTGTCGCAATCTCGCAGCCTTGTTTAAGTAAATATAAAGATTTACGTAATCGAAACTGTACCAACCATGCATGAGGTGGAAGTCCAGTAAACTTTTTAAATTGACGTAATAAATGCCATGGGCTCATCCCGACGACAGCGGCGAGCTCGGCCAGTTGATGCTCTCTTTCAGGCTCTACAGCAAGTAGTTCTTGTACCAAGACTACTTTACGCTGTGCTTCGGGTAAGTCTTTTAATATTTTCTTAGATTGGTTATAACGGCTTAATAAATAAGCCAAAGTTGAAATATATAAGCTCTGTTTAAACAGTGTATTTTTTGGCTGTAACAACAAATCGAACAGTAAATTCAATTGTTCAGCTAGCCCTTCATCATGAACCACAGCTTGCGGAAACCACGGCATAGTACCGGCTTCATGAAAAAAATCTTGACTCACCTCTTGGATCATTTCAGGAGTCGGATAAATTGCTCGATAACACCACCCAGTTTCAACAGCAGAAGAACCCGTATGTACCTCATCAGCATTCACTAAAATAATGTCGCCTTGCGGCGCAATATGCTGATTTCCTGTACGTAAAAAAGACTGTGCACCTTCATCAATTAAGCCAATACAGTAGCCTTCATGGGTATGTTTTGAAAACTGCGTATGTTGATAGGAGGCTTTTAACATTTCAAGTCCATCAAGTTCTTGAACATGATGGTAATTTACAAATTCACTGGGTCTGATTTCGTGCATGAGTTGGCCTCTCCTGAACACTCAGCATACTGCGATTCAGCAAAACGTATAGAACAAAATTGCTCTACTACTGATAGGTTTTTCCTTGGTGTTTTAACCAACCACCTTCATGGCGCTGTTGTGGATCGTGATGTGTCCAGTGGATCACCCCGCCTTTTTCACTATATTCGTATTCACCATTGAAACCAACGGTATCGCCTTTTTGTAAGCGTTCAATACGTGGTGCTAAATCAATATTATGTGCAACCAAAACTGTCATTGCATTAGGGAGTTCTACAATAAATTTTTGATGACGAGAACCGTCATTATCATCTTTAAGCACAGCCACAACACGCCCTTGTGATTGAACTTGAATATTACTTTTCCGGTTTTGAAACGCTTGGGCAATTTTTGCTGTGCCATCAAGTACTTGATTTTGCGGTTGGCTAGTCTGTGTAGAGGGCTCTACCGCGACTGATGGTGTCGATGTTTGTAATTGATTTTCTTGAAGATCGATTCCGAAATACGCAGCAATCAAAAGTACGATCACCGCACCAATACTCAGGTTGGTTTTATTGGCCACTTATCTACTTCCCCGTTTTATTTTTATTAATTGTATAAAAAAAGCCCCAAAGGGGCTTTTTTTACTCAAAATAATTTTTCAATTATTTTGCAGCAGCTTGAGCAGCAGCAACTTCTTCAGCGAAAGAAAGTTCAGCTTTTTTCTCAATACCTTCACCCACTTCAAAGCGAGCAAATTGAACAACTGTAGTACCAGTTGCTTTAAGAACGTCAGCAACTTTCTTGTCGTTGTCGATTACGTACATTTGACGATCAAGAGCAACTTCGTTCAAGTATTTCTCAACTGAACCAGTGACCATTTTCTCAACGATGTTTGCAGGCTTACCAGATTCGATTGCTTTAGCTTCAGCAATTTCTTTCTCTTTAGCGATAAGTTCAGCAGATACACCTTCAGCAGAGATAGCAACTGGGTTGAATGCAGCAACGTGCATTGCAATACCTTTACCAGTCGCAGCATCACCTGTGTAAGATACAACAACACCGATTTTTAAACCGTGTTTGTAAACTGCAAGGTTTTCGCCTTCAATGATTTGAGCACGACGAACTTGGATGTTTTCACCGATTTTTTGAACAAGTGCAATACGCGCTTCTTCTACAGTTGCACCATCTTCAAGTTTCAATTCAGCAATTTTAGCAGCATCAGTTTCGCCAGCAGCTAACGCAGCAGCAGCAACTTGAGCAGAGAAACCAGCAAAGTTTTCGTCTTTAGCAACGAAGTCAGTTTGGCAGTTTACTTCTAAAAGAAGCGCTTTGTTACCGTCTTGAGCGATAGTGATTGCGCCATCAGCTGCAATGTTACCCGCTTTTTTAGCCGCTTTAGCTTGACCAGATTTACGAAGGTTATCAATCGCTAATTCGATGTCACCATTCGCTTCTGTTAATGCTTTTTTACATTCCATCATTGCAAGACCAGTACGATCGCGCAATTCTTTAACCATGCTTGCTGTAACTGCAGTCATGTCAATCTCCTAAATACGGTAGAAAATGAATTCTTTTTAGAACAGAAACGGCCCAGAGCTGTCTCTTGGGCCGTCTGCATACATGACGCTTACTTTGCCACCATCACATGTCGCAAAAATGACAAGCTTACGTCAAACGCATTAAGCCTCAGGAGCTTCTTTAGCTTCTTCAACTTTAGCTTGTGCATTTGCTTGTGATTGAGCATATTCTTTACCAGCAAGAATCGCATCAGCCATAGCAGAAGCATACAAAGTAACTGCACGGATCGCATCGTCATTACCCGGAATAACGTAGTCTACGTTATCTGGGTTAGAGTTTGTATCAACGATACCGATTACAGGAATACCAAGGTTTTTAGCTTCTTTAATTGCAATTGCTTCGTGATCAACGTCGATTACGAATAATGCGTCAGGTAAACCACCCATGTTCTTAACGCCGCCTAAAGCGCGTTCAAGTTTTTCCATCTCACGAGTACGCTCTAAAGCTTCACGTTTAGTAAGCTTAGCGAAAGTACCATCTTGAGATTGAGTTTGAAGGTCTTTAAGACGGTTGATAGATTGGCGAAGTGTTTTCCAGTTCGTCAACATACCACCTAACCAACGGTGATCAACATATGGTTGACCAGCACGTTGTGCTTGTTCACGGATGATGTTAGAAGCAGCACGTTTCGTACCAACAAACAATACTTTATTCTTTTTGCTAGCAAGGTTGTTAACAAAGTTCAAAGCATCATTTAACGCAGGAACAGTGTGCTCAAGGTTGATGATGTGAATTTTGTTACGCGCACCAAAGATGTATTGACGCATCTTTGGGTTCCAGAAACGTGTTTGGTGACCGAAGTGTGCGCCTGCTTGAAGAAGGTCGCGCATGCTTACGTTGTAATCTGCCATTTTCTTTACCTTAAAGTTTGGGTTAGGCCTCCATATATCCGCATCCTCCACCCTAACGGGCACCCAGAGAAATGTGTCGATATATGTGCGGATTTTATTGCCCCATCGCACAAAGCCCGTGAAATTTATTCACGAAAAAGCATTTGATAAAATGGGCGGCTATTTATACCATAGTCACACACAAATTTCCAAAAGTTTTTAGAGATCATGAACAGTACTTACGAAGCACCCCGTCGACTCATCAAAAGCGCTGAAGACATCGAAAAGATGCGTGTGGCTGGACGACTGGCGGCTGAAGTCTTGGATATGATCAAGCCACATATTAAACCAGGTGTGACTACACTTGAGTTAGATACGATTTGTCACGATTATATTGTCAATAAACAAGACGCGATTCCAGCCTGTTTAGGTTACGGTGCAGCACCAGGTCGCCCTGCTTTCCAACACGTGATTTGTACTTCAGTAAATCATGTGGTCTGTCACGGCATTCCTTCAGATGCAAAAGTGTTGAAAAAAGGCGATATTTTAAATATTGATGTGACGGTCATTAAAGATGGTTTCCACGGCGATACCAACATGATGTACATCGTGGGTGGCGAAACTTCTATTCTCGCGAATCGTTTATGTAAAGTGGCACAAGAAGCAATGTACCGTGGAATAGCAACAGTGAAGCCGGGTTCAACCATTGGCGACATTGGTCATGCCATTCAACAATATGTCGAATCGGAACGTTTTGGTGTCGTACGTGAATACTGTGGTCACGGTATTGGAACTGTGTTCCATGACGAACCTCAAGTCTTACACTATGGTCAGCCAAACTCAGGCATGATTTTAGAAGAAGGCATGACCTTTACCATTGAGCCAATGGTCAATGGTGGTGACTGGAAAACTAAATTATTGGGGGATAAATGGACGGTAGTGACCAAAGACCATAGCTTGTCTGCACAGTATGAACATACGTTATTGGTCACTAAAAACGGTGTTGAAGTTTTAACTGCACGTCCTGAAGAAGATTTATCACGTTTTCAGTCTTAAATGCTGTCATTGGCATGAAATATGATGCCATCTGTCAAAAAGACCACCTTGAGGTGGTCTTTTTTATGGCTGAGCAAATATTGGATTTTAAATTTATTCTTTATTTTACAGATAGATAGAATCAAAAAACACTCAACTGTAGCGCTCTATTACATTCATTCATCTGTAACAAAGATTGCAAGCTAGTAACACGATCACACAAAACGGGTTTTGACATTCACAAATGTCAAAAACACATGTCCCTCAAAAACAACAGCTTTATCGTAGCAGCAACCTTAATAATACGCTCTATAAAAACGAATAGCTAATTTGGACATGGAGTCCCAGAATGAAAAAAACATTGCTTTGTGTAGCAACGTCTATTACTGCTTTACCTATGCTTACACATGCAGATTCACCTTATTTTAGTCTACAAGATGGTGATGGATTTAAACGCTTTTCTGTATCGGTCGGTGCTTTACACGTCATGCCACAAGGTAAAGCTCAACCCTTCCGAGTTAACACATCAGTTAAAGAAGGTGAAACTGCAAAAGTTGGAGATATCAAAGCACAAACGGTGCTCGACAATATCAAGCCAGGAAGTAGCGTCAATCCTCTATTAAAGGCCACACTTGATGGGCTAGCTTTAATTAATGCTGATGTCCCCTCAGCACTAAGTGGAACTGCTGAAATCCGTGGACTCAGTCAATGGGACAACCCAGGTACGGGTTTAGAAGCCGATGATGTCACCACATTGGGCATCATGACCAATTACTTTTTTACCGACAATATTTCTTTTGAAATGAAAGCAGGGATTCCACCGAAAGTCGATTTACAAGGTAAAGGAAAAATTTATGCGCCTTTTTCAGCAACTGCAACACCTATGGGCGGAGCTTTAGGAAATTTAGAACTTGAAAATGATATTTTCATTACCGATTTGGAAGCACATGGCCCTGCGGCATCTGCACGTGCGTGGACACCTGCTTTCGAGTTCCAATATCACTTTGGTAAAACAGGGGTAAATAAATTCCGCCCCTATATCGGTGTTGGAATGATGTATGCCTACTTTAATGAGCTGGAAATTAACCCACAAACTGAAAAAGACTTGATTGCAGCAGGTCATATGATTGCCAATATTAAAGAAGGAAATGCTGGCGCATCACTTGAAGGGAAAAAAAGTTCAGCCAATCCCAAAGTTAAGCTAGAAGCAACTGATGCCTTCGCGCCTATTGCAACCGTCGGTTTCACCTATGACTTTAATGATAAATGGTTTGCTGTCGGCTCGGTGTCCTATGCTCATCTTAAAAATGAAACCACGATCACCGTCAAAGATGCTACGCACGGTGAACTGATCAAATCCACAGCCGATATTGAAATTAACCCTATTCTGGCATATGCAGGTGTCGGCTACCGGTTCTAAGCTTCAAACAACTACCAAAAAGACGACGCCAAGTCGTCTTTTTTCATGAATATTCATTGTTTTTATTGATCAAATAGTCAATTTTTTATCATCGCTTTCAGCAAATAATTCACTTAATATAGCGAACTCTAAGCTCACTTTTTGGTTGAAATATGTCAGAAACTCGTTTTTCCAAACCGCTGATTTACATGCTCATTGGAAGTGCAATAATTCTGGCATTATCACTGGGTGTCCGACATGGCTTCGGACTCTACCTTGTGCCTATGAGTGATGAGTTTGGCTGGGGACATAATGTTTTTAGTCTAGCGATTGCGATGCAAAACCTGATTTGGGGCGCTGCGCAGCCCTTTACAGGCGCATTAGCAGATAAATATGGCTCTAAAATTGTGGTTGCCGTCGGTGGTGTGTTGTATACCATCGGTTTGCTGCTCATGGCAATCAGCTCTACGGGTTGGTTACTCAACTTAAGTGTCGGTCTTATTTTGGGCCTAGCATTATCTGCGACCTCTTTTTCTGTATTGTTATCCGCGGTGGGTCGTGCTGCACCGCCTGAAAAACGTAGCCTTGCTATGGGTATTGCCAGTGCAGCGGGTTCTTTTGGGCAGTTCATTATGCTGCCGTCAACCTTACTGCTGTTACAAAACTTTGGCTGGTCTGCGGCGTTGGTCGTTAGTGCACTTTTAATTGCGATGATTGTTCCACTGGCCTGGATGCTCAAAGCCCCGGCCTTTGTTGTACCTAATGCGTCAACCAATCAAGTTCAGCTCAGTTTTAAAGATATTTTAGTCATTGCGAAAAACCATAAACCATTTTGGTTCCTATCACTTGGTTTTTTGGTCTGTGGCTTCCAAGTAGTCTTTATAGGTATCCATTTACCTGGCTATTTGATTGACCATGGTTTTAATGCAACCACAGGAACTGTTTTCTTAGCGCTGGTCGGTTTATTTAATATCGTTGGCACCTACACTGCTGGTTGGCTAGGTGGGAAATATTCTAAACCAAAGTTACTGATGGGCTTATATGGGCTCAGAGGCATTGCAATTATTGCCTTTTTAATGCTCCCGCTCAGCACATTCACCATCTATAGCTTTGGTGTGGTGATGGGCTTATTATGGTTATCTACAGTACCTTTGACCAACGGTATTGTGGCCAATATGTTTGGTATTAAGTACCTCAGCATGCTGAGCGGGATCGTGTTCTTTACCCATCAAGTTGGTTCATTTTTCGGTGGATGGCTGGGTGGTGTGAACCATGACGTGACAGGTAATTATGACTTGATTTGGCTGTTTTCTATTATTCTGAGTGTTTTTGGCGTACTGGTACATTTCTTTGTCGATGAAAAGGCGGTTGTCCATGACTAATTCATTTTTATGGCTCAAATGCGGTATCGGCATTAGCATTATTGCGTTGTTTGCTCTGGCTATTAGCCTTTGGCTGAATACGCCTGACCTGTTTGAGTATTTTAATCAGGCATTTTGCGCTCATTAAATCTGCATATTTTGAGCTCAATATTTCATTATAAAAGAAAAGCAATATAATCATCAGCTTAGTATTTTTTAAATTTTTTCATAAGTTTAGAACTTCTTTTAATTTTAAGATTACACATATTTTGATTACATTTTCTCTAGACCGCATATCTAGAGAAAATAATCAAAATGACCGCATTAACTCAACTTTCACAAGCGATTCATGATGCCCCGCGTTGGCATCAACCTGAACAATTTCAAAATCCAGAAGAAATACAAATTATCCCACTGGCGGAAGAAGCCTTAGGTGCTGTGGTTTTTGGTTTAGATGCCCGTAAAGCCCAAGCAGGAGAGACCATCTATCGCTTAAAACAAGCTTTGGCTGAACATCTGATTTTAATTTTTAAAAACCAAACTTTGGATGATCTGCAATATTTAGCCTTTGCCAGCTATTTTGGTTCTATTTTCCGCCCAAGTGCAGACAATCCTGTGCTGGCTAGCCAGACTGACACTGGTGTTCCACCCGATGTGGTTCCTGTTTCCAATGCGGTCGGTCAAGGCAACTACACCGGCCATGGCGAACTCACCCCACATGCCGATCACCAGTGGACACCGCTTCCCTCTTTTGGCTCTCTGCTCTATGCCCTTGAGCTTCCTCAAGACGGCGGACAAACCTCTTGGTTCAATACCATCAAAGCTTATGATGCACTTCCCGATGACGTCAAAAAGCAGATCGACCAGCTACAGCTGATTACTTATAACCCATTCGTCCGTGCGCAAAGTAATACAGGCAATACGGGTTATGGAGACAGCCCTTATTATCGCTTTAAAGATCAACCCATTTTAGGTCATGCCTATCCTCATCCCTTAGTCCGCACACATCAAGAATCTGGGCGTAAAGCGCTTTGGCTCAATACCCGTTCGGAAGTTGAATTACTCAATGTCGATGATAGCGAAGGCAGTGAACTGATTGCTGCCCTCCGTGCGCACATCCTCAAACCTGAGTTTCGTTATGAACATCACTGGGAAACTGGAGATATTGTATTTTGGGATAATCAGGTGACACTACATTCACGTCGTCCCTTTCCTGTCGATCAACGTTGCTTACTCAAACGTATTAGTCTTGCAGGTGGACGTCCTTACTAAGCGATAAATAAAATGAATAATTGATTGGTATGACACCAAAATGTCACGATTGTTTTAGATAATCTGTTAAAAAACCAATAAAAAAGCCCATCGTTTGATGGGCTTTTTTATTTCTATGACTTAAGCATTGCGTTTCGCAAAATCATCCATAAAATTCACTAGCGCTTGAACGCCTTCTAGTGGAACTGCGTTATAAATACTTGCGCGCATCCCACCAACTGAGCGGTGACCCGCAAGATTCAACAAATGGTTTTCTTCAGCTTCTTTAAGGAAAAGTTTTTCTAAGTCTGGATTCGCCAAAGTAAACGGCACATTCATAATTGAACGGTTTTGCACAGCAATTGGGTTTGCATAAAAATCACTTGCATCGATATAACCATAAAGCAGTTTTGCCTTTTCAAGGTTCACTTTATGGATCGCCTCAACACCACCTTGTTCAAGCAACCATTCAAACACCAGACCTGATAAGTACCAAGCATAAGTCGACGGTGTATTAACCATGGAATCATTCTTCGCTTGTGAAGCGTATTTCAAAATGCTTGGAATTTCAGGTTTGGCTTGATCTAACAGATCTTCACGAACAACAACCAAGGTTAAACCCGCTGGACCAATGTTCTTTTGTGCGCCTGCATAGATGATACCAAATTTAGTCACATCAACAGGTGCAGACAAAATACTTGAAGACAGGTCTGCAACCAATGGCGCATTGGTTTCTGGAATAGCCGCAAACTGAAGACCACCAATCGTTTCATTGTCTACATAATGCACATAAGCCGCATCTTGAGATAAGTTCCAAGTGCTTGAGTCTGCAATAGCAAGTTTTCCATCAATTTGCGTACCCGCTTCAATGACATTGATATCACCATAGCGCTGCGCTTCTTTCAGTGCTTTCTCAGACCAAATTCCAGTATGGATATAGTCCGCTTTGCTGTTTTTACCCAACAAATTTAAAGGAATCGCAGAGAACTGAAGTGAAGCACCACCTTGAAGGAACAAGACTTTGTAGTTCTCTGGAATGTTCATGAGTTTACGTAAATCTGCTTCTGCTTTTTCAGCCACAGCAACATAGTCTTTACTACGGTGACTCATTTCCATGATGGAAAGACCTTTGCCTTGCCAGTCAAGCATTTCTGCTTGTGCTTTTTCTAAAACGGCAGTAGGTAATGCAGCAGGACCAGCACAGAAGTTGTACGCGCGCATGATTTTTCCTTTCAAAGTGAAACACAATAAAATGCTGGCATTTAACCACAGATAGCCAGTGCTTGCAGTAAATTCAACCGAAAATATTTCAATGTAATCTCACCTTTACAGTCAAAAACTCAATCAAGATCAACGATCCAGTTTGAACTCAGCAATGCTCAATCAATTACAGCAGCACTTTCCGATTCACCAAAGCTCAAACGAAAACATTTCCTTTGCTTAAAAATGTCGCTAATCTATTGATATACATTTGCAAATTAAACAATTCAGTAACTGAGTCAGCATTCAGAACAGTTAGATTATGCGTATAATGTGCAAAAACATAGAAAAGAGTCGTGCTCATGCCACAAAGACTATTCAACATGCTTAATATACCAGCCAACAAATTCTTATTGCGTACATCACTGCCATCAATCTTGTCATTAAGCATGTTTGGTCTCAGTCTCGGAATCAGCTCAACAATTTTTGCTGCATCTATCAGCTATCAACAAGCTGAGCAAAGTGTGTTACAAGACTCGTATAGCACACAGGCCACCCAAGCCTTACAACAAGCCTCAAAACTAGAGGCTGAAGCGGTCAAAGGTTTGGGGCTCCCCCGTATTGATCTGAACGTACGTGCTTATGCTTTTCATAATGAGCTCGATGTGCCTCTGGGTGCACTCAAAAATAATTTAGAACACACACTGACTGACGGTGTAGCCACGAAAATTGATGAGTGGCAAAACACCTATCCAAATGTGGGCGATTTAAGTGATTTAGAGCAAGGTATTGATCAAACCATTCACAAAGGTGTCGGGCTTATTCCGAATAGCTCGCAAATTACCTTAGAAGATCAAGTCATACGCCCGACCATTTCTGCAATGATGCCGCTTTATACAGGTGGGTTAACCTCAAGTGCAAAACAAGTCGCCAATATCAAAGCAAAACGTAGCGAACTCAATACGAAACAACAGCAAGACCTACAACGCTTTGAGCTGATTCAAGCCTATTTCAATGTTCAACTGCAAAAACAGTTACTCGCGGCTAGCCAATATAATTGGCATGCGATGCAAAAACACTATGACAATGCACTTAAACTTGAACAACAGGGCTTTATTAGTAAAGGCCAGCGCATGCAATTTGAAGTGGCAAAAAACAATGCACAACGCAGTGAGCAAGCCAGTCAGGCCAATTTAAAAGCCAGTTTATTTCAGCTGAATAACCTTTTACAAAGCAGCCAAATTACTGAGCTCACCACACCACTCTTTATTAACAGTACCCAAAACCAAGATTTAAATAGCCTACTCAAGTCATATGCAGATCAATCGGCTTTAGTACAAAAACTGCAAATGGACACTCAACTGGCACAAGCCAATGTCACCGCACAAAACGCCGCCAAGAAACCACATATTTTTGCCTTTGGTGAATACAGTCTGGACGATAAAAATAACTGGATCGTTGGCTTAGCCGCACAGTACAATCTGTTCTCAGGCATTGATAAAAACAAAAATGTCCAAGCAGCAGAGTTACAACGCTACGCTTCTGAACTGATGACAGCACGGACTAAACAAGAAATTGAAAATGTGATTTATAAATCGTATAGCGAAGCCACCACAGCGCAGCAATTTGATCAGTTATTACAGCAAAATATAAAAGCAGCGCAAGAAAATTTACGTATACAAGAACTGTCCTTTAAAGAAGATATGGGAACAGCGACCCAAGTGATCGATGCACAAAATATGCTCAGTGCTTTAAAAGCAGAAACCGCACTGAATGCCTATAAATATGTCATGTCACTGGCGACGCTGCTACAAAGTCATGGTTCGATCCATCAGTTCCAAACCTATCTTCTGCAACCCAATACGCGATTTATTCGTTAATTCTTTGATGAGAGCCATTTAATGAATCAAGATCAAAACCAATCTGATCCGCAAAAACCTGAAAAACAAGAAGATCAAGTGGTGCCATCAACAGAGGAATTAACCACAAATGATACTCAAGAGCAGGCACAGACTGTGCCAGCATCAGCCAATACAAACACCGAGCGAAAGTCCAAAGCGATCAAGCTGATTGGGGGGCTTGCTCTTATTATTCTATTCATCGTGATTGCTTTTGGACTGTGGAAGGCCTATCAACCGAAAACGGTTGAAATCCAAGGTCGGGTTGAGGCAGAAACGATCCATGTTAGCACCAAAGTGCCCAGTCGAATTGATGAAATTTATGTACATGACGGACAGAAGATCAGTAAAAACCAAGAACTCGTTCGACTGTATAGCCCTGAAGTCGATGCCAAAAAACAGCAAGCACTGGCCAGCTTACAGGCTGCTTTAGCACTCCAATCCACCGCTGAACGTGGCTCTCAGGAAGAAAATATTGCGAGTTTATACGCCAACTGGCAAGCACTGAAAGCACAGCAAGCTTTGGCACAAACCACCTATCAACGTGGTGCAAACTTGTACCAACAAGGTGTCATCTCACGCCAACGTCGCGATGAAATGCAAGCCGCAGCACAATCAGCCGCTCAAATGACAGAAGCGGCATATCAACAATATGCTCGGGCTGAACGTGGCAGCACGCCACAGCAAAAAAGTTCAGCAGATGCGCAAGTGCAAATTGCAAAAGCAGCTGTTGCTGAAGTCAATGCACTTGAAGCTGAAACCAAACTACTCTCACCTATTGACGGTACTGTCTCTAAAACTTATGGCAAACCCTCTGAATTGGTAGCGATGGGGGTACCGATTGTGAGTATTATTCAAGATCGCGAGCTTTGGGTATCACTGAATATTCGTGAAGACCAATACGCCAACATCTATCAGGCAAAACAAATTGAAGGCTTTATTCCAGCCTTAAACCTACATACCAACTTTAATATTAAGAATATTGATGCCGAAGGCGAATTTGCCACCATTAAGACCACACGCCAAACAGGAGGCTATGACATTCGTAGCTTTAAAGTTCATTTGACGCCTGCGCAAGCCATTCCAGACCTAAAAGTTGGCATGAGTGTGTTGTTTAAAGTCAAAGAGAGCAAATAATGCTAAGTGGACTACTGCGGGAACTGAACTATTTACTCAAGCATAAGTGGGATTTATGTTTAGTCACGCTTGCCCCACTGTTTATTATCGTACTGTTTTCCAGTATGTTTGCCCAAGGTAAACCTGAACATTTGCCTATTGCGATTATTGATCAGGACCAAAGTGAGCTAAGCCAAAACATACAGCGCTACTTAAGACTCAACCATACTTTAGATGTCACCATCGTCAGTGATCAAAATACTGAAGTCGAAAAGTTACTGAACCAAACCAAAGTTTGGGGTTACGTCAGTATTCCCAATGGTGCCGAACAACGTTTTGTTCAAGCTAAAGATGCTGAAATCAGCATCGCCTATAACCAAAGTTACTTTAGTGTGGGGAACACCATTTCATCAGCCATGTTACTCAGCACAGTTGAAGCAATGGCAGACTATGCTGGTGAAAGCTATTTAGAAAATACGATCCCTTATTTAGATGTACCTACACCACACGTTAAAATTTCGACCTTATACAACCCAAATTTGAGTTATGAGTTCTATTTAGAACCCTTTATGATTCCTGCAATTTTGCATTTACTACTCTGCTGCTGTGTCGCATTTTCAGTCGGCCAAGAATTTAAGTTTCATACAGCGCAAAATTGGCTAAACAACCAATCTGCTTTTAAAGCCATCCTCACGAAAAACCTGACCTATGTACTTATTTTTAGCTTATGGACATGGGCGTGGATGTTTTGGCTGATTGAGATTCGCGGTTGGTTTGTTGCAGGTCAACTTTGGTTGATCATGTTGGCACAGCTTTTATTTTATAGCGCCTATGCCTTGATCAGTAGCACCATTGTTTTAGCCACCAATAACTTATCCAAAACCTTTGGTTTAATTGCTGTGTATGGCGGCTCATCACTCAGTTTTGCAGGAGTGACGCTCCCCTTAAATAACGCACCACTGTTTACCAAATTTTGGGCCAATATTATCCCTTACACACCTTATGCCAAACTACAAACCGAACAATGGGTCATTGGTAGCCCAATCAGTTCATCGCTGTTACCTTTACTCATACTTATCCTCTATATGGTCTTTTACGCTTTGACCTCTATCCTGCTCCTCAAAAAAAGAATCAAAGGAGCAGTGTCATGAAGTCATTTTTGCACTATTACCTCAAGACATTTAAAGACATTATCGCCAATCAGTCGATTTTAACCACGCTCATCCTCTCGGTGATTTTCTATAGTGTTTTCTATCCGACTGCCTACAAAGCACAGCAAGCAGAAGCTTTGCCCATTGTGATTGTGGATGAAGAACAAAGTATCGTGACCAATAACATCATTCAGCAAGTTTCGCTCAGTCCAAATGTTGAAGTGAAAGCTGTGACAGGCAATTTCCTCGATGCTGAAAATATGATTAAACAACAGCAAGCCGATGGTATTTTGCTCTTACCCGAAAATCTTTCCAATAGTCTTCGGCATGGCGAAGTCGGGGGGATTGGGCTCTATCTCAGCGCGGCAAACTTTTTAAAAACCAAGCAAATTGGACTAGGTCTCGCTACCTCAATTGAAAATGCTGTACGCGAGCATGTGGAAAAATTTGGCAATATTTCGCACTTTTCTCCAGCCATTTCCATTCATCAAACGCCGCTTTTTAACACCATGTCGGGTTATGGCAGCTATATTTTCCCCGCCATTGCTCCGCTGATTATTCATCAAACCATCGTGCTCGGTTTAGGGATGTTATTGGCCGGATACCGCGAACAGAAATGGCGACCAACGACGACAGAATTTTTTGCGATTTTTTGCGCCATTCTGACCATTGGTATGCTCGGTTGTTTATATTTATTTGGCTTTATTTATTGGTTAAATGACTACCCACATGGGGGGAATTTTAGCGGCATGTTACTGGCCGTGCCGATTTTTATAGGCTGTATCGTGGCTTTAGGCATGTTGATTTCAACATTTTTCGATATGCCTGAGCGTGCAGGACATGTCATTGTATTTACCTCTATTCCGCTATTTCTACTTTCAGGAACAGCATGGCCACACGCCGCAATGCCCGCTTGGATGCAATACTTGGGCAATGTTTTGCCATCGACCCAAGGGATTCAAATGTTTATTCAACTGAACCAAATGGGTGTACCAACTGCACTTATTCTGCCGAAACTACTGTATCTCTTTGTATTTGGTATAGCTTGCGCAGCATTTGCTTATTGGCGTCTCAAGCATCGCTAAATTTTAGAACGTATTGATAGCAATCCTACCCATTTAATCCGTTGAAGCCCCATAAAGTTTGACATCAAAGCTGCGAATTTTTGTGCTTCCGCCTGCTTTGTCGAAACCAACATCGTATTGAACTAGGTTTTTATTGCTATAAGCATACTCATAGGTAACTGCATACAAACTTGGTTTTTCTGTCGATTTTTCAATGTGTTTCGATACAATTTTTTGAGTCGTTATGGCTTGTTTAGGAATCGATTTTGCAAATTTTCGCATGTCTTTTTCATGAGTTTTAAATTCACGCTGTAACTCTGGCTCAAAATAAGTATAGAGCTGCGGAAAATCACCCTGAGTAAAGGCTTGATAAGCTTGCTGAGCTGCTTTCTCTTGAGCAGGACTCGGATTTGGAATCGAATCCAATGCCTGTTGTCCCAATTTATCACACGCTGTTAAAGCCAACGCACAACTCAAAACCAGTAATTTTGTTTTCATAAAATCTTATCCACCACTAGGTCATCGCCAATATGAAAAAGGACGCCGAAGCGCCCTTTTCTTTTTCATTCAGTTAGTCTTCGTTCGATGTATTGGTATCTGTTGTATTTTCAGATGCATCTACATTTACTTCGTCAACCACAGTTTCTTCAGTTGTTTCAATAGAAGCATCTAAAATATCATCTTCGACTTCAACGGCTTCAACAGCAACGACACCGACCAAGATTTCTTCATTGCCTAAACGAATCAGACGTACACCTTGTGCATTACGACCCGTTCTAGCAACTTCAGAGGCACGAGTACGAACTAAAGTACCGCCATCAGAAATCAACATCAACTCTTTAGATTCATCAATTGCAACCGCACCGACCAACTCACCGTTGCGTTCAGATGTTTTGATGGCAATAACACCTTTACCACCACGTTTCTTGGTTGGGAAGTCATCAACAGGCGTACGTTTCCCATAACCATTTGCAGAAGCACACAGTACTTCGCCAGTTTCAGGTACAACAACTAATGAAACAATACGGCTCGCCACATTTAAATCAGAAGATTCTTCATCATCTGAATCTGTGTCAGTTTCAACATCATCTTCGGCCTGAGCTGCAGCTAAAGTGACACGCATACCACGCACCCCTTTTGCAGTACGTCCCATCACACGTGCATCAGTTTCAGAGAAGCGAATTGCCTTACCTTCATTTGAGAACAACATGATTTGCTGTTCGCCATCGGTGATTGCAACACCAATCAAGGTATCTTCTTCTTTTAGCTCAATTGCACGTAAACCGTTTGAACGAACATTACTAAATTGCTCTAATTCAACACGCTTGACTGTACCAGATGCTGTTGCCATAAATACAAAGAAATTCTTACGCATTTTCTCTGCAAGATCAGCAAATTCAACAACCGTTTCATTGTCTAAATCAATTGTTGAAAGCTCAACACCCAACTCTTTCAATTGCTTACGTAATGCATCAGAGAGCTCATCAGCATCTTCAGCCAACTCATCGAATGAAGCTTTTAACGCTTCATAATGCGCGTCGATAATACTATTTTCACGTAATGTCGCGACATTGCTACGCACAAAGTTTTTGAACTCAGCTAAGCGTTCTTTAAATTTCTTCGGCGCATCAATCACAGGAAGAATTGCTGTGATTGTCTCATCGGCATCCAGTGGCAATAAGTTCACCATTGGGCGACCTTTTGAACCACGCGATGCTTGAGGCACTTCAAACACTCTCAGGCGATAGACTTTACCAACATTGGTAAAGCACAACACTGTGGCATGGTTAGAGGTCACAATCAGATGCTGGATGTAGTCATCTTCTTTCATCGAGGTTGCAGATTTACCACGTCCACCACGACGCTGCGCAGCATAGTCTGAAAGCGGTTGTGTTTTCGCATAACCTGTTTTTGAAACAGTCAGTACCACTTGCTCTTCAGGAATTAAATCTTCACGAGAGAAGTCAATACGAGACTCAACAATTGCGGTACGACGAGCATCGCCGTATTGTTGCAAAATTAAAGCTAATTCTTCTTTAATCACGCCCATCAATAAATTAAAGTCATTTAAAATAGCTGTGAGTTCAGCAATTTGACCTAAAATTTCAGTATATTCAGCTTGTAACTTGTCTTGTTCAAGACCCGTTAAACGGTGCAAACGAAGTTCAAGAATCGCACCCACTTGCGCAGGCGATAAACGATATATCTGACCATCTAAACCAAACGGACGGCTTGGATCTTCACCTTCAATTTCGTCTGGACGTACAGAAACAGAACCTGCTTTTTCAAGCAGTGCAATTACATTGCCTGCTGCCCACTCACCTGCTTGTAAACGCTCACGCGCCTCAGCCGGGTTTGCAGAAGTTTTAATGGTTTCAATGATCGCATCAATATTTGCTAATGCTACCGTCAAACCTTCTAAAATATGGCCGCGCTCACGTGCTTTGCGCAATTCAAACATGGTACGACGCGTCACTACTTCTTGGCGGTGACGAATAAATGCCGCAACAATGTCTTTCAAGTTCATTAACTTTGGCTGGCCGTTGTCTAAGCACACCATGTTAATGCTGAAAGAGTTTTCCAACTGAGTGTTTTGGAATAAGTTATTTACCACAACTTCAGCGTTTTCACCACGCTTTAAGTCAATGGCAATACGCATCCCGTCTTTGTCAGATTCATCACGTAGCTCAGAAATACCTTCCAGTTTTTTCTCTTTCACCAACTCAGCGATACGTTCAATGGTTTTCGCTTTGTTGACTTGATATGGAATTTCTGTGAAAACGATCGTGGTACGACCTGTTTTTTGGTCTTCTTCAAAGTGGTATTTACCACGAATATGCAATCGACCTTTACCCGTACGGTAAGCATCAACAATGCCCGCTTTACCGTAAATAATGCCACCTGTAGGAAAGTCTGGACCCGAAATATATTCCATCAATCCTTCAATTGAAATATTTGGGTTTTCAGCATAAGCCAAACAAGCGTTCACCACTTCAGTCATGTTGTGCGGCGCCATATTGGTCGCCATACCCACAGCAATACCTGTAGTACCGTTAATCAGTAAGTTAGGAATACGCGTTGGCATCACTTGCGGAATACGTTCAGAACCGTCGTAGTTATCTTCCCAATCCACCGTATCTTTTTCAAGATCGGCAAGAATTTCATGAGTCAACTTACGCATACGAACTTCGGTATAACGCATTGCAGCTGCGCTATCGCCATCGACCGAACCAAAGTTCCCCTGACCATCAACCAATTGATAACGCAAGCTAAAGTCTTGAGCCATACGAACAATGGTTTCATAAACAGCAGAATCACCGTGTGGGTGATATTTACCGATCACATCACCAACCACGCGGGCAGACTTTTTATAAGCTTTGTTGTAGTCATTACCCAATTCGTGCATTGCATAAAGCACACGACGATGAACAGGTTTTAGACCATCTCGAACATCTGGCAAAGCACGAGAAACAATCACGCTCATTGCATAGTCAAGATACGAGTTCTTGAGTTCATCCTCAATCGCAATCGGTCTGATTTCCGATACGCTCATGCATACTCCTTATTCTACAAACGTAAAACCGCTTGCATTTATATGTCGTAAAACTTGCAAAATTATTAGTTCAAAATACTGAACTAAAAACTGAAATATAGCC
Source organism: Acinetobacter sp. BMW17 (assembly GCF_001592855.1). Taxonomy (NCBI): domain Bacteria; kingdom Pseudomonadati; phylum Pseudomonadota; class Gammaproteobacteria; order Moraxellales; family Moraxellaceae; genus Acinetobacter; species Acinetobacter sp. BMW17. The sequence goes on along the minus strand of NZ_LSOD01000026.1, from coordinate 20,253 downwards.
GTAAATTATAGCATAAACACTCTGATTTTTGTGTCACGTCACCACAGTTAATCTCGTTAATTTTCTTTAATTTAGGGGTTATTTTTTACACATGTATAGGATGTACATTTACAGCTCCATCACACTCCCTATTAACGTTGCGTAAAATGCAAAAAAGCCCTCATTTTTGAGAGCTTTAAGCCATGTCTTGCCTATCTTTGGACTTACTGATCGATCTCTTGCTTATCGCGCCGCATAATATGAAATGCCACCATAAACAAGCCCAATATTAAAGGAAACTCATATAGCTCCTCCATAAGGTCTTTATAAGCAATCTGATGTAAGAAAATTCCACCATAAATGCGACTGTGTTCAATGCCGTCAGAAATAATCAAACCCAACACCGTGAGCAGCATTGCCCAAGCAGGTATCGCAATGTTCTTCATTTTTGTCACAATCTCATGGCGCAATGGTTTAACCAACAACATAAATACGACTGAACCAATCAAAACTACCGAGATGCCACGAAAATATACTTTTGGGACTTCAGGAAAATAGTCTCTCCCCCAACTGGTGCTACGTCCAAACAAAAGCAACCACCACAGCACACCCCAGATCCAAAAATACTTTTTACCCTCAGGAAGATGCATCGGTTGCATGTAAAAATAGCTAAATACAGCAAATATCAATAAAAGTAACGCTTGAATATTTTCCACGCCACGTACAACAGCACCACCTAAAAGTGGAAACTGCAGATCAGCTAAAAATGGAAAAATTAGACACAGAACAGCAAGGATCAGAACAGACCAAGATACGCGAGTATCAATCAGAAAGATTACAACTTCATACTTAACAAAAAACGTTTTATGTAAGTTAAGCTTAAAAATGGATGGCAAATAGTATCATAAATCTGAATATTCAGATGCACACTCATCTTAAGAAATGCTTAAATTTTCATTATTATTTGCAGAATACAAGGATTTAAAATAACAAAATAAATATCGAGTGATTTTGATTTTTTATAATATTAAAGAACAGCTTTAGCACATAAAAAACGCTCCTGCACATCGCAGTTAAGCATTGCTTAAACTGCTTGCACAAAAGCGTTTTTTTGAAACGTTGTCAGGAACTAGATTTTAGATACTAACTCTGGAACAACGGTATTCAAATCACCTACTAACCAGTAATCTGCTACTGCATTGATTGGTGCTTCTTCGTCTTTGTTGATTGCAACGATCACTTTAGAGTCTTTCATACCTGCCAAGTGCTGGATCGCACCAGAGATACCTACAGCGATATACAGATCAGGCGCAACAATTTTACCTGTTTGACCTACTTGCATGTCGTTTGGAACGAAACCAGCGTCAACCGCAGCACGTGATGCACCTTGAGCAGCGCCCAATTTGTCAGCCAACGGATCAAGCACAGTATGGTAGTTCTCACCTGAACCCACACCACGACCACCTGAAACTACGATACGCGCAGCAGTTAATTCTGGGCGTTCAGATTTCACGATCTCTTCAGCAACAAACTTAGAAATACCAGCATCTTTTGCTTCGCTTACAGCTTCAACCGCAGCAGAACCACCTTCAGCAGCGACAGGGTCAAATGCTGTACCACGTACAGTACCAACAATGATTGCTTCATCAGACTGAACTGTTGCAATCGCGTTACCTGCATAGATTGGACGCTTGAACGTATTTGTAGATTCAACAGCAATGATGTCTGTAATCATGCTGACATCAAGAAGAGCAGCCACACGTGGAAGAATATTCTTACCCGTTGTAGTTGATGCAGCCAATACGTGTTTGAAACCACCTTTAGCAATATCTGCAACCAAAGCTGCAACGTTTTCAGCCAATTGGTTTGCGTAAACTGCGTTGTCAGCAAGTAATACTTTGCTTACACCCGCAACTTTTGCAGCAGCATCAGCAACAGCTTGAGCGCCAGAACCAGCAACTAATACAGTGATATCACCACCGATTTTTTGAGCTGCAGCAACAACGTTTAAAGTTGCACCATTTAGTGCTTTGTTGTCGTGCTCAGCGATAACTAAAATACTCATGATTTTATCCTTCTGTATTAGATCACTTTCGCTTCATTTTTTAGTTTTTCTACAAGTTCGTCTACAGACTTCACTTGTACGCCAGCTTTACGTTCAGCAGGCGCTTCAACTTTAACTGTTTTAAGTTTAGTTGTTGTAGAAACACCAAAATCAGCAGGAGACTTGGTATCCAGCGGTTTTTTACGCGCTTTCATGATGTTTGGAAGAGCAGCATAACGTGGCTCGTTCAAACGTAAGTCAGTGGTGATGATCGCTGGAAGTGCAAGTTCAACAGTTTGTAAACCACCGTCGATTTCACGAGTTACTTGTACTTTGTCGCCATCAACTTTAACTTCAGAAGCAAAAGTACCTTGACCTGCACCTAGAAGCGCACCAAGCATTTGGCCGACTTGGTTAGAGTCATCGTCAATTGCTTGCTTACCAAGAAGAATCAACTGAGGTTGTTCAGCGTCAACAACGCCTTTCAACACTTTCGCAATTTCTAAAGCACCCAGTTGGCTGTCATCAGCTTCAACTAAAATACCGCGGTCAGCACCAAGCGCCATTGCAGAACGGATTTGCTCTTGCGCTTCTTTAGGACCAATAGAAACAACGATGATTTCTGAAACAGTTCCTTTTTCTTTTAAGCGAACCGCTTCTTCCACTGCGATTTCACAGAATGGGTTAATTGACATTTTAACGTTGGTTAAGTCAACACCACTGTTGTCCGGCTTAACGCGAACTTTAACGTTGGCATCAACCACACGTTTTACAGCAACAAGAGCCTTCATGTAATCCTCGGCTGTTTTAGCAAATGTAAATGTTGAGAAAAGTTAGTTTAACTCTTCACTTAAATTTTTTTAGGTGCCCTATCTTGCAATGTGTACGGCATTTCGGTCAAGTCACAATTCACCAAAGAGCTGTAAAAATGCGTAAATTTAGCTGAACGACGCGTTCATACTTTTTTGTACGCACTATATTTGCACAAAATCGCACTCAGATTAAGTTATGATTTTTATTATATTTTTATCTGATTTACATTATTCAAAGATTTGATTTCTTTTCTCTAATATTCACCATCAAATAGATTATTGACTGTCTGTTCACATCTTTATCAGGCTTCACAAATCTGTCATTTAAGATAGATCACACATCCTTAGATTCAAATACTCATTATTCTAGACATACGATGACACAATATTGCTGTTTTATTAACCAATCTAAAAAACTTCCTCAAAAAAAAGCATGCCATTCTGACATGCTTCTCTGAGTTTAATTGGCAATCAGCCATGTCGCGGCCAATGCCAACAGCCCACCTGAAGTGCCATCAATCCATTTTTGCTTACGTTCATCTATTGGGGCCTTCTGTGTCAGTTTTGCAAAAACCAGACTCAAACTACAGTAGACCACAAAAATCATCGCGATAAAGAGTAAAGATAAAATCAAACCTTGACTGACAGTGTTGGCAGATTTATCGATAAATTGCGGCAAGATTGCAAAATAGATAAGCATACCTTTAGGATTTAATAGTGCGGTAAAAAAGCCTTTTTTGATCGGGTTATTTTCCGTTTTTCGGTCTAGTTGCAATTTTTTAGTGCTAAAAACCGACTTTAATAAAGCAAAGGCCAAATACAACAAATATGCAATCCCCAGCCAGCGGATGGTTTCAAACAAAAGCGGGAAAGACACAATAATGGCAGCAATACCCAAAGCCACTAAAATTGAATGTAGTAAATAGCCTGTACATACGCCGATAGTCGCCATCATGCCTGCTTTTGCATCTTTGCCCATAACTTGAGACAGAATAAATAACATATCTGGCCCAGGTGTAAAAATTAGTGGCAGCACGGTCAATGCAAAGAGTACATATACAGACATTTTCTTTCCCCTTTCATCCATTAGAAAGTGAAAATTAGTATGTGCGAAATAATACAAAATTGGCTTTCAATTTATTCTATAATAAAACGTATTTTTCAAATTATATTCTAAGATATGAAACAATCACCAAAGTCTGTGCGCATAAAACTTGACCGTATTGATAAAAATATCATTCGCCACTTACAAGACAATGGCCGTATTCAAAATAATGACTTAGCACGAGAAATCGGTCTATCACCGTCTTCATGCCTAAGACGCGTCAAACTATTAGAAGAAGCAGGTGTTATTCAAAATTATACCACAGTGGTCGATCCACAAAAAATTGGCCTTCAACTGATTCTGTTCTCGCGTATTTGGCTGGTCGGTCAAGATGCCGAAACCATCGACACCTTTATTGAAGCCATGAAAGAGCTCCCTCAAGTTATGGAATGCTACATTATTTTAGGGGAATGCGATGCAATGCTGAAAGTTGTAGTACCTGATTTAGAAAGCTATCGTGAATTCCAATCCACGCATTTGACCAAAAAGAATGGCATTACCAGTGTCAAAACAGACTTGCCAAGTCAAATCATTAAACAAAGTTTCCAACTCCCGCTCGATGAAATCTAATGTCAGCGCATTTCAATTTTGCGATAGAAACGGCGCGTTTACGTCTAAGAGCTTGGCGCGCAGATGACTTTCCTGCATTTGCGCAGTTAAATGCCGATGCTCAAGTGATGCGTTATTTTCCTAGTCCACTCACGCAAACAGAAAGCGATGCCCTTGCGCAAACGTTTCAGCAATTCATCAATCAAAATGGTTGGGGCTTTTGGGCAGTCGAACTGAAGCATAGTCAGGAATTCATTGGGTTTACAGGCTTAGATGCTCAACCTGAGTGCTTTGATTTTTCACCCTGTGTCGAAATTGGTTGGCGATTGGACTCGAAGTTTTGGCATCAGGGTTATGCCACAGAAGCTGCACAGGCTTGTCTATATTTTGCTTTTTCGGTTTTAAAACTGGATGAAGTTGTTGGTTTTACCGCAGTTCAAAATAGGGCTTCTGAAGCGGTAATGAAACGTCTCGGCATGCAACATCGTGGCTATTTTAATCATCCTAAACTCGACCAAAATAGCCCTCTGCTTCGACATACGCTCTATGCCATTAAGCCAACTGACTTTCTAAAAAATCACGATGAATATGACTTAAATCAATCAATTCATATTGTCCAAGATTAAAAATTTTCCAGACTTCAAGAAAGTCGTCTTTTAAATCAATGCTATTTGAGGGCTGTGCAGTCGCTTGCCACTGTAAATCGGAAATCCATAAATAGTATTGCCCAGTCTCTGCATTAAAAGCCTGAACTTTACCTGCTGCATTGACGCCTTGAACAAATGCATTTTCAGGCAGTACAGGTTCAATATTGGCTAAACTAATTTCAACAAAGTGTTTGACCTGACGCAAACCATAGCCCGCAAAAATTTCTTTTTGCGCGGAGCTGAGTTGATCATACTTTGCTTGTATATCTGAAATCATATACTGACCTATTTTCACATTTGTCATCTTCAATATAAGCTTAAATCTACCGTTTCATTAAACTGGAACATTAAGCCCATCCTCTTTTAAGTTTATACTCTATTTTTTGCCGATTTATTATTCTACAAAAGTTCATAATCACACTTTTTCCAACAAAAGTGAGCGATCATTGCTACTTATTGATCAAGTTGATTCAAGCAAGAGTAAGTAAAGCAAGAATAATGCCGAATCTCACAGAGCGCCCTAGCGCTTTCATAGATATCCGCTAATGTGTTTACGCTGTTTGTTCTGACCTTTGGCATTTAACCTAAAACACAGCGCTATAATGCATGCATTATGTGACACTATTTTTAAAGTATGAATGAACTAAGTTTTCACCTTTTGCTGTGCTCGTGGATGTGTCTGATCATACACTTGAGCCAGCCTGTCAAAATCGACATGGGTATAAATTTGGGTGGTACTTAAGTTACTGTGACCTAACATTTCCTGCACTGCACGTAAGTCACCACTGTTTGATAGCATGTGACTAGCAAAACAATGACGGAGTAAATGCGGATGCAGATCAATATTTACACCTGCACGCTGTGCTTGAAACTTAACCCGATTTTCAATCTGGCGCATCCCCAAAGGATTGCCCTTTTGAGTAATAAAAACTTGTGCGTCGGGCACAAAATCACCATTCCACAGCGGATAAATGCTCAGCCATTTCATTACTGCATCTTTGGCTTTAGAACCAAAAGGCACAACCCGAGTTTTATTGCCCTTACCTGTAATACGCAGTAATTGTCGGTTAAAGTCGATATCTTTAATTCTTAAGCCTTGCACTTCCGCTAAGCGTAATCCACTGGCATAAAGCAGCTCTAGCAAAGCTTTGTCTCGATACCACATTTGCTGTTCGACTTCTTTCTCAGGCAAGGCCTGATCCAAAATTTGATTGATGGTTTCAATATCCACTAGACCTGGCAAAGGACGAGGTTTACGTTTAAGCTGAAAGTCATCGGCAGGATTAAAAGCCAAATGTTGCCCCTGCTCAGCCCATTTCATAAACTGACGAATAGAAGATAACATCCGCTGTAAACTACTGGAGCTCAACTGTTGATGTTCAACTTTTTGTGCAATAAATTCGCGTAAATCAGTGGCTTCAACATCACCCAACTCAAGCTTTTTCTGTTCACAAAATAGCAGAAAATCAGACACATCTCGTTCATAAGCCTGCAAAGTATGGGCAGACTGATTTTGTATTTCTCGTTGTTTTAACCACATCGCGAGCAGTTGCATGGGCTCAAAAGTCACAAGTCAGCCTCTATAGTTCTATTAGATGAAAGATTGATTGGCTTTTGCATAGTAGCACTGTCTCAGCTCTTTATATGCCTATTTCATTTTTCATAAAAAAAGCACTGATAAATCAGTGCTTCTTGTTTGACGCTAAACTTAGTTTTGATAGTAACTCAGATCGATACGTCCTTCGTAGACATTTGAGGTTGGTCCCGTCATCCAAACCACATCACCTTCACGCCATTCGATATGTAACTTACCACCTGCCAATTCAATTTCAACAGATGAATCGAGTAAACCACGGCGCATACCTGAAATCGCAGCCGCACAAGCTCCTGTTCCACAGGCCAAGGTTTCGCCTACACCCCGTTCAAACACACGTAAGCGCGCATGCTTTTCATCAATGATTTGCATAAACCCTGCATTTACACGCTGCGGAAAACGCTCATGTGATTCAACCTGAGGTCCTAGACGTGCAACATCAGCTGTAATTACATCAGGAACGATAGTAACTGCATGAGGGTTACCCATATTCACCACATCAATGGTCAATTGCTCATTGTTCGCCAAAGCAATGTCATACAATGCTTCAGGAGCATCCGCAATAAATGGAATTTCCTGTGGCAAGAATTTTGGATAGCCCATATTCACGCGTACCCAGCCATTTTGACCGAGTTCAGGTTCTACAATTCCTGCTTTGGTTTGCACTTTAATCTTTGCCTTTGTAGTGAGCTGACGCTCATGTACAAAGCGTGCAAAGCAGCGCACGCCATTACCACATTGTTCAACTTCAGAACCATCAGCATTGAAAATACGGTATTTGAAGTCGACATTGGGTAAATCAGGTGGCTCAACAATCAACAACTGATCAAAACCGATGCCGAAATGACGATCCGCCAAGCGCTGAATCGTAACAGTATCAAGGAATGCTCTTTGGCTGATTAAATCAACCACCATAAAGTCATTGCCTAGACCATGCATTTTGGTAAATTCTAATAACATCTTGAATTATCCTTCAGGCAATAAACGTTCTTTGTCCCAAAGCGACTCAATGGTTTCACGCTCACGAATCAAATGTGCATTTTCACCATCTACCATCACTTCAGCGGCACGACCGCGACTGTTGTAATTTGAACTCATGACAAAACCATAAGCGCCAGCACCTAATACAGCCAGTATGTCATTTTCTTTGAGTGCAAGCACACGCTCTTTCCCTAAGAAATCACCTGTTTCACAAATCGCACCAACCACATCCCACTCTTTTGCCTCGACATCTGAGCGCGGTGTAACGGGCTGAATATCCATCCATGCTTCATACAGTGCAGGACGAATCAAGTCGTTCATGGCTGCGTCAATAATCGCAAAGTTACGGTGAATAGTCGGTTTGAGTAAATCAACTTTGGTCAGGAGTACCCCTGCATTTGCCGAAATACTACGTCCCGGTTCCATATACACTTTCAAACCCAATTTTTCTAAAGCGGGCTTCATTGCATTGGCATATTCAAAAACGGTAGGCGGCACTTCATCTTTATAGGTCACGCCTAAACCACCACCAATATCGATGTGTTTCAGCTGAATACCCATGGTTTTAAGCTGATCGATCATCACAATCACGCGATCTAGCGCATCCACAAAAGGCTGTGTTTCAGTCAGCTGCGAACCAATATGACAGTCAATCCCAATAATGTCTAAATTCGGCAGCGTTGCAGCATATTGATAAGTTTCAAACACCGTATCAGACGGAATCCCAAATTTATTTTCTTTCAAGCCTGTTGAAATATAAGGATGCGTTTTCGCATCTACATCTGGATTAACGCGTAATGAAATGGGTGCTTTTTTACCGAGCTTCGCTGCAACTTTTTGAATACGATCCAGCTCTGCATGAGACTCTACATTGAAGCATGCAATACCCACTTCTAATGCATTTTGAACATCGATCTCAGTTTTACCTAAACCCGAAAAGACAATTTTAGAAGCATCGCCACCCGCTTTTAGTACACGAGCCAGTTCTCCGCCGGTCACAATATCAAAACCCGCACCGAGCTTCGCAAGGACATTCAATACCGCAATGTTTGAGTTTGACTTGACCGCAAAACAAATTTGATGATCGATAAAGTCAAAAGCACGATCCATCTCTGTAAAGTGTTTTTCAAAAGTCGCTTTTGAATAAACATACAGTGGTGTACCAAATTGCTGCGCAAGCTGTTGCAGCGAGCATTGCTCAGCGTGCAAGACCCCATGATTGCGGGTAAAACTCATGAATGTATCCTTTCTATGAAGCGTTTAAGGTATTAAGGCTGATTGGTTTCAACTGAAGGTGCAGCAAACTCTTGCTTAACGGGCGCTGTATCTTCCTTTTGTGCAGACGGCTTAGATGCTGCGTCTTTATAAAGCAAATATTTCGCTCGCTTGTCGTAGTTTGGATCATTTGGCATATGTAATGTACCAGACTGACCACAACCGACGAATGCAGTACTCATCACCAAGACACTGATGCAGCAAATGACAGAACGCATCTGATCACCTATTTGATATTTTGAAGAAGTATAACCTGATCAACATACATGACCAAACCACTAAGCGCTAAAGATTATAGTGAGTTAAAAAAAAACGCCAGTTAAAGACTGGCGTTTTTTTAAATGGTATCGATTATTTATGTTTCGGTTTGTAGAAACCAAAATAACCAATAATCAAAATGATGAACCAAATCGGACTCACCATTAAAGCTTTCATGGTATCGGCTTCTAGTGATAACACATAGATCACACCAATAAAGAAAACAATCACAAACCAACAGGTAAACAGACCACCCGGTAATTTAAAGGTCGATTTTGCATGTAACTCTGGACGTGTTTTGTAATACACAATGTAGCTCCAGATAATCATAATCCAGACGCAGATAAACAAAATCGTCGACAGTGTGGTTGCCAAAGTAAAGGCTTCAACAGTATTTGGTACAAAGTACTGTAGTGCAGCACCTAACAGTAAACAAATTGCTGAAAAGTACAATGCATTTGCAGGAACAGCACGCTTGTTTAAATGCCCAAATGCTTTTGGCCCTTGATCTTCACGAGACAAACCAAACAACATACGCGACGTTGAAAACACACCACTGTTCATTGATGACATCACAGAAGACAATACTACCAAGTTCATGATGATTGCTGCTGCTGCAATGCCCGCTTGACTAAACAAGTTCACAAAAGGCGAAACCGCCGGATCAATCACGTTCCATGGTGTCACAGACATTACAATCACTAAAGACAGCACATAGAAAACAATGATACGAATTGGAATCGAGTTCACCGCTTTAGGCAAATTCTTTTCTGGGTCTTTGGTTTCAGCAGCCGTGGTACCGACCAGCTCTACACCTACAAAGGCAAAGATCGCAATTTGGAAACCAGCAAGGAAGCCTGTCACGCCTGTTGGGAACATTCCGCCATGTGACCAAAGATGACTAAATGATGCAATTTCACCCGTGGTTGAAGTGAACCCTGTAAAGATCATCCATAAACCAACGGCAATCAACACCACAATGGCAATAATTTTAATCAGTGCAAACCAGAACTCTAGCTCACCAAACAGTTTCACCGTGACCAAGTTCAAGCCCATGATGAACACAATGGCCGCAACACTGATCATCACCCCTTCCCCAGGTGTGAACGGCATCCCTCCATTAAAAAACTGAAGGTAATAAATAATGGCTGATAAGTCCGCGATACCAATCGTGATCCAACATAACCAATAGGTCCAACCAACGAAATAGCCTGCCCACGGCCCAATCAAATCGGTAGAGAAATCGATAAACGATTTGTACTTCAAGTTAGACAGCAGTAATTCGCCAAGCGCGCGCATGACCAAAAACACCATAAAACCAATAATCATGTAAATGATTAAAATAGATGGCCCAGCGAGACTAATCGTCTTCCCCGACCCCATAAATAAACCTGTACCAATCGCACCGCCAATCGCAATGAGTTGTAAATGGCGGTTGGATAAACTCCGTTTTAAATCGCCTTGTTCAGAGGTCGATTCTGTATTTTCTAAACTCATTCTTGATGTCGTCTTTTATTTCCAGTCGCCAAAATTACCCGAAAAGAACAAAAAAATAAAAATAAAATTGTATTAATCTATATTTTCAACATCTTTTGAAAAGTTAATTAATTTTTCTTATATTTAATACAACAAAAGACACGTAAAAGTTCCTGTTGAAAAAATCAGCAAAACACTTGTCAAAAATAAATTTCCGTGTAACAAATACAACAAGACTAAAAATCAATAAAAAATCGTGCAGGAAGCATGACTGTGGCATATCAATTGCTTAATAAAACTCAAAATTTTTCTAGAAATTTCAAGTTTTAAAACATAGAGGACTAAAAGAAAAATGAATACACAAAGTTTACAAACTTTTATGGAAACCATCAGTGGTTGGGTCTGGGGACCCTATATGTTGGTCCTCATTGTCGGAACAGGGATATTCCTCACATTACGCTTGTTCTTCTGGCAAATTCGCATGTTGCCTCTGGCCTTTAAACAAGTATTTGGCAAACATGACCAAGCACATTCTCATGCAGGAGATATCTCGCACTTTGCATCCCTCATGACAGCACTCTCTGCCACCATTGGTACGGGTAATATCGCCGGTGTTGCAACCGCTTGTGTCCTTGGTGGCCCAGGTGCGGTGTTTTGGATGTGGATGACAGCCCTGTTCGGTATGGCAACCAAATATGGGGAAGGCGTACTGGCAGTTAAATACCGAATCAAAAATGAAAAAGGTGAAATGTCTGGCGGTCCAATGTACTACATTGAACGCGGCCTAAAATGGAAGTGGTTGGCACTGATTTTTGCACTATTTGGCACCTTGGCGTCTTTTGGGATTGGCAGTTCAGTACAATCCAACACAGTTGCGCTCGCTGTTGAAAACAGTACGGGAGTTGCGACATGGATCACAGGTATCGTCATTACGGTATTCTCCGCTTTGGTTATTTTAGGCGGGATTAAATCTATTTCTAAAGCCGCTTCTTTCATCGTTCCGATTATGGCGATTGGCTATGTCCTCGGTGGTCTCATTATTATCTTCAACCATCTTGAACTCGTCATGCCTGCACTTGAACTGATTTTCCGTGATGCCTTTACTGGTGAAGCGGTAGCAGGTGGTGCAATTGGTGCAGTCATTCGTTACGGTGTCGCTCGTGGCGTCTTCTCAAATGAAGCTGGTATGGGTTCGGCACCCATTGCTGCAGCTGCTGCAAAAACCGACCACCCTGCGCGTCAAGGCTTAGTCTCAATGACAGGTACGTTTATCGATACCATTATCGTCTGTAGTATCACAGGGATAGTCTTGGTCATGGGCTTTATCATGGCGGGCAATAGTTTTGGTGGCGAAACAGGCGCGGTATTAACCACCCATATTTTTGACCAATTACTGCCGGGTGTAGGGGGCTGGATCGTAACTTTTGGTATTGTGTTCTTCGCGTACTCCACCATTTTAGGTTGGTGCTATTACGGCGAAAAATGCTGTACTTATTTACTCGGTGAAAAGTATGTTCTGCTGTACCGCCTCATTTACATCTCGTCAGTCTTTATTGGTTGCGTAGCATCGCTTGATTTAGTCTGGCTATTTGCCGATACCTTTAATGGTTTAATGGCGGTTCCAAACTTAATTGCCTTGTTATTGCTGTCGACGGTGATTGTGAAAGAGTCACGTGATTTTGTCGAAAAACGTAAATCAGGTGAGTTGTACTAAGGTTATTTTCAAAGCACATTTTTTAAAATCTGCAATACTTAAGCCACCTTCGGGTGGCTTTTTGATTCAGAGCATTCATTTCAAATCCAATCCTCTGTATGCTGTTGAACCATCGAATACTCCAAATAGTGCATCAAATAAAGCATGGCAAAAGCAAAAAGTGTTTACCGCTGTGAACAATGTGGCGCTGACCATTCAAAATGGGCGGGTCAATGTTCTGAATGTGGAGAATGGAATAGTCTAGTTGAAGTCAATATTGCACCAGCAGTCACACATCGTGCGCAGCCCAAAATGGGTGGCGGCTATGCAGGTCAAGCTGCTGCTATTAGCACCTTAAATCAAATTTCAGTTTCACATGAGACTCGATTGGCTACAGGAATTGGTGAGTTTGATCGTGTGCTTGGCGGTGGTCTCGTCACGGGCTCTGTGGTACTGATTGGTGGTGATCCGGGTATCGGGAAATCGACCATTTTATTGCAAACGGCAACGCATATGGCCGCGGCCAACAGTGCGGCATTGTATGTCACAGGTGAAGAATCACTCTCTCAAGTGGCTTTGCGTGCAAATCGTCTTGATCTACCCACAGATAAACTCAAAGTCATGGCAGAAACCTGTGTCGAGCGGATATGTGAAATGCTTGCCCATGAGCGTCCAGCCGTGGCAATTTTAGATTCCATTCAAACCCTATATACCGAAACACTCCAGTCAGCGCCGGGCGGTGTTTCTCAAATTCGTGAGTCCGCAGCTTTACTGACACGTTTTGCTAAAAATAGTGGTACAGCCTTGTTCATTGTCGGACATGTCACCAAAGAAGGTGCACTGGCTGGCCCGCGTGTGCTTGAACATATGGTGGACTGTGTTCTGTACTTTGAAGGTCAGTCCGACTCACGTTATCGGATGATTCGAGCCGTTAAAAACCGTTTTGGTGCAGTCAATGAACTCGGGGTTTTTGGCATGACCGATAAAGGCTTAAGAGAAGTGGCGAATCCTTCAGCCATTTTCCTAAGTCGTTATGATGAAGCAATTGCAGGCTCAATCGTGATGATCAGCCGTGAAGGCACACGTCCTCTGTTGGTTGAGGTTCAAGCTTTGGTTGATGATGCACATGGTCAACCGCGCCGAGTCGCCTTAGGTTTAGAACAAAACCGTTTAAATATGCTCTTGGCGGTAATGCATCGCCATGGTGGCGTGCAAACATCTGGACAAGATGTCTATGTCAACGTTGTCGGTGGTTTAAAAATCACGGAAACAGGCTCTGACTTGGCCGTCCTATTGGCCTGTGCATCGAGTCTGCGGGGTAAAGCGCTGCCACAACAATTGGCTGTTTTTGGTGAAGTAGGACTCTCTGGGGAAATTCGTCCAGTCCCAAATGGGCAGGAACGCTTAAAAGAAGCCATTAAACATGGTTTTAAGTACATTATTCTACCGCGAGGTAACGCACCGCAAAAAGACATTGCTGGGGTGAAGATAATTGCCGTGGCGCGCTTACATGAGGCACTCACTGAAGCCATGAGCTTAAGTGACGAACTCAACTAAGCTAAATTCCATTCATTTGGATTTCTCATAAAATAAACACGTTTTTTATTGAAATTTAGGATGAAAGGCTGCATAAAGGTAGAGTTAAAATTTATTTTTTATAGAGTAGGAAAATTTGATGGAAGTTCGACAGCGTGGTTTGATTGCTGGTTTTTTAACAGCGGCTCTTTTAGTTGCACCCTTAGCCGCAGAAGCTAAACGTGCAGGTGGTGGTAAAAGCCACGGCATGAGCCGTCAAGCTGCACCAACTCAGTCTTATCAACAACCTCGTCAAGCAACTCCAGCTCAACAACCTACCGCGCCTGCTACAGCTCCAGCTAAATCTGGTCCAGGCGTCGGCGGTATGGTTGCGGCTGGTGTAGCGGGTGCTGCAATTGGTGCTGTAGCTGCAAATGCATTGGCAGATGATAACTCTGCTTCTCAAGCGCAAGCACAGGAAGAAAAAGGTGGTATTCCAAGTTGGATTTGGATTCTTCTTGCCGCTGCTGTTGCCTTCTTCATTTTTCGTAAAATGGGCGCAAAAAAAAAAGTAGCACCTAATCCATACGCGCCAAACAATGGTTCAACTCAAGCACCGTTTGGCCAACAAGCTGCACCACGTACATCAAATGACAACAGCAACATTTTTGGTCAGTCTGTAGGTGGTTCAGCTGCTACACCACAAAACAACGCACCTTTTGGCGCTGCATATACCAATAGTGGTAGTCAGCTGCCAGACGGTACAGAACCTGCGGCTTTCTTACGTATTGCTCGTCAACGTTTCAATCATATTCAGTCGATGAACACAGCAAGTAACATTTCTGAAATTCAGCGTTACTTAACACCTGATCTTTACCAATCTATGTATCAAGACATTATGGCGAATCAAGATCAAGATGTAGCTGAGTTTTCAAACCTTAATGCGATGGTTGCGGACTCTGCGACAGAAAATGGTCAATACGTGGTTAGCGTACGTTTTACTGGTACAGTAAGTGAAGATCTCAACAGCTTACCGCAACCTTTTGCTGAAGTTTGGCACTTTGTAAAACCTGCGGGTTCTACCCAAGACTGGCTCGTTGCGGGTATCCAGCAAGAAGCGTAATTTCCAGTTATAAAAAACAGCGACCTCGGTTGCTGTTTTTTTTGTGTCTTATAAATTCTCCTGTCGATTCAACCTAGTCATCAGCGCCTCGCTTAAACAAAAACAGCATTCAAAACGATAACAGCAATGGTTTTTCTAAAAGTTAAGCTCAATATTTCCTAAGTAAAACTTATCATCTATGTTAAATAAGAATCACAGGGAAAGACTGCACAATGCATCCTCAATCACACGCCTTCTTTTAGCTTCGACCTATACCTCCACACGAATAAGTTCATCGTGTTATGAATGCTTGATGCCATTGGGCAATATCTAATAATAAGTGAGCTTTGATGTGCAACTTAAATTGGAACACCATTTACCACTCTCAAGCTTTAAAATACACAGGGTTTTCTATTGATCATGCTCTACATTTAATATTCACACTGTAAATCATCTACTCATAAAAAATGCCTCTATAAAGAGGCATTTTTTATTTACGTTTTTTAGTCTTATTCAGGTAATGGAATAAATTGAGAGTCCTGATTTTGCTCTTTTCTTTCCCCAACAACCACAGCAACATCTAAAGGTTTGCCATCGCGCTCAAGTGAAATCTGAATGGTGCTATTTGGCGGTTGTAAAGCCACAAAATTAATCAAATGTGAGGTTGAAGTAATCACTTCATCATTCACTTTCACAATCTTGTCGCCTTTCTTTAAACCAGCTTTTGCAGCAGGTCCCGTTTTTAACACATCCGCGACAACCACACCTGGCCCTTTAGGCTCTAAGATATTGACTTGTTCAACAGGCAATAAGCTGATACCTAGCCAACCACGTACCACGCGACCGTCTTTAAGAATGGAGTTCAGCACTTGTTGGCAAATTCTTGCAGGAATGGCGAAACCAATGCCTAAAGACCCACCTGACTGAGAGAAAATTGCTGTATTAACCCCAATCAAATTCCCCGCCACATCAATCAAAGCACCGCCAGAATTACCTGGGTTAATCGCAGCATCGGTTTGAATGAAGTCTTCATAAGTATTAATACCTAGGTCAGAGCGTCCTGTAGCAGAGACAATACCTTGCGTAACCGTTTGACCTACACCAAATGGGTTACCAATGGCCAAGACCACATCACCCACTTCGTTGCCACTTAGCTTAAAAGGTAAAACAGGCAGGTTCGCCAGCTCAATTTTAATCACAGCCAAATCGGTATCGGGGTCGGTACCAATCACTTTTGCCACTGCACGACGGCCATCTTGTAATGCCACAACAATTTGATCAGCTTGAGCAATCACATGGTTGTTTGTCAAAATATAACCATCAGGGCGAACTATCACACCTGAACCCAAACTGTTTTCATTTTTATTTTGGCTAAACTGATCTGGAATTTGATTGCCAAAAAATTCACGGAACGCAGGATCATTGAGTAATGGATGGTCAAGTTGTTTGACTTTTTGCGTGGTAAAAATATTCACTACTGCTGGCGCAGCCACTTTCACTGCGGCACTATAAGAAACCACCCCACCGGTACGCGTGGTGTTAATTAAAGGCTCCACCTTTTCAGCAGGCATCTTAATCCCATCCGACGCCACAGGCGCTTTTGGCTTTTGATACTGCTGCCAAGCAAAAAATCCAGCAATGACTAAAATGAGTAATACCCAAGGTAACCAGGAAAAGGTCCTGCGCACGATTTCACCCTCTAAAATGTTTTAATTCATTGATGACTAAGTAATTTATGCCTATTGTAAAGCGAAATTCAAGCCGAAGCACAAAAATAAGCAAGAGTTTTGTCATGCTTTAGTTACAATAAACAATAGGTTCCGATGTAATCAATTTAAAAGAGTTTTTAAGTCGATATGGCAAAATTACAAGACATTATTCAGTGGTGTGATCAAACCCTCAAATCACCTGAGTTTAAGGACTATGCACCGAATGGCCTTCAAATTGAAGGAAAGACCGAAGTGCGTAAAATTTTAGCTGCGGTGACTGCATCGCAAGATGCCATAGATGCCGCGATCCGAGAAAATGCGGATCTTTTACTGGTGCATCATGGATATTTTTGGAAAGGCGAAGCCTACCCCATCACAGGTATGCGCGGTAAACGGATCAAGAGTCTGATTCAAGATGACATTTCTTTGTTGGCATATCACCTCCCCCTCGACAGCCATCCGAGTCTTGGAAATAATGCAGCGATTGCAGATTTGCTCAAACTGGAACGTATTGAGGCACTTGATCCATCTGAGCGTCATCCTATTGGTAATATTGGTTATTTAAACCAGCCTATGCCTATGGAAGACTTTAAAAAGTTTGTATCTGAGAAATTAAAGTTTGATGTCACCCATCTTCCTGCGGACAAGACCATGATTGAAAAAGTCGGTTTTTGTACCGGTGGTGCACAAGATTTTATTGTAAAAGCCGCTGAACAAGGCTGTGATGCCTATATTTCAGGCGAAGTCAGTGAACGTACCTTCTATGAAGCCAAAGAATTAGGCGTACATTATTTTGCTTGCGGACATCATGCGACTGAACGCTATGGCGTGCAGCGATTAGGTCAAGCCATTTCAGAACAATTTGATCTTGAATATGTTTATTTCGAGTTAAATAACCCGATCTAAGCAATCACTGGGATGAAACTCCTTTCATCCCAGTCCTTTCAATGCGCTTACATCGCATGGCATCTGACATCACTTCCATTTCAGCAAATTATTAATTTCTAAAATATTATTCCTAGCCTTTCATCTTTTTAAATCAAAACATAGCATCATTTCAAAAAAACGCTTTGCATCTCATTCTTGTTATACATACTGAACTTCCAACCCAATATGAACAATAAAACTTGCTACCTTCCACCCTAAAATGCAAATAATAAACATATTGATTCTCATTAATGTTTAAGTGGATAATAAAACTGCTTTGAAAAATCCCAATAAAACAATTTTGATGATTAAAGGAATCAAACACATAGCTTATTCTTTACCCACTCTTCCTTATGCCTATGATGCACTCGAACCCAATATTGATGCGAAAACAATGGAAATTCACCACAGTAAACACCATCAAACCTACATCAATAACATTAATGGCGCGATTGCAGGCACAGAATGGGAGAAACTGTCTGTGGAAGATTTGGTTGCCAAAGTCAATGAAGTCCCTACTGATCTTAAAAATATGGTGATCAATAATGCAGGTGGTCATGCCAACCACTCACTGTTTTGGACAGTTATGAGTCCACAAGGTGGTGGGCAACCGACTGGGGCTGTGGCAAAGGCTATTGATGAGCAACTCGGTGGTTTTGATGCTTTTAAAGATGCATTTACCAAAGCAGCGATTAGCCGTTTTGGCAGTGGTTGGGCATGGCTGAGCGTAACACCTGAACACCAGCTGATTGTTGAAAGCAGTGCAAATCAGGATTCACCACTGATGCACGGTCATACCCCTATTCTCGGTTTAGATGTATGGGAACATGCGTATTATCTAAAATACCAAAACCGCCGTCCTGAATATATCAATGCCTTTTATAATGTGGTCGATTGGGATGAAGTAAATCGCCGTTACCATGCTGCGTTGCAGACTAAAAATTAATCACCACCTCAATCCATCTAGAGCTTAGAGTCTTTTAAAATGAATATATTCTGCACAAAAGACTCTAACGATATCTTGTGTATCGTATATGTCTCCTTGCGAAATTTTTTGCATATTTTGTGTATTAAAAGACTGCCCTATTGTCCATAGAATCATTTACAATAAATGCACTTAAAGTAAAACCCAGCAAATCTGCAAGGAATGAAACATGACAACCATTACTTTACCTGCACTTCCATATGGCTACGAAGATCTTGCTCCGCACATCAGCAAAGAAACTTTAGAATTCCACCACGACAAACACCACAATACTTATGTTGTTAACCTAAACAACCTAATCAAGGGTACTGACCTTGAAGGTAAAACTTTAGAAGAAATCATCACAGCTTCTGCTGGTGATGCATCTAAAGCAGGTATCTTCAATAACGCAGCACAAGTTTGGAACCACACATTCTACTGGAACTGTATGGCTAAAAACGGTGGTGGTAAAGCAACAGGTGCTTTAGCTGCTAAAATTGATGAAGCGTTCGGTTCTTACGAAAAATTCGCTGAAGAGTTTGCTGCTGCTGCAACAACTCAATTCGGTTCAGGTTGGGCTTGGTTAGTTGCTGACGAAGTAAATGGCAACCTTTCTATCCTTAAAACTTCAAATGCAGACACTCCACTTGCACACGGTAAAGTTGCAGTGTTAACCATTGACGTTTGGGAACATGCTTACTACATCGACTTCCGTAATGCGCGTCCTGTTTACATCAAAACTTTCCTTGAAAGCCTTGTAAACTGGGATTATGCAAACGCGAAATATGCAGGCCAAGCTGCTGGCGTTGAAAAATAAGATTCGTCTTGTTTAAAAAACCGCTCTTTTTGAGCGGTTTTTTTGTTTTTGCTGTCTAAACGCATATTTATAAAGCAAACAATTCATTTCTCAATATTTTTTGCTTGACCCATTTTCCTTTCCTCCCTAAAATGCGCATCAGATTCTCCAATAGCTCAGTCGGTAGAGCGACGGACTGTTAATCCGCAGGTCCCTGGTTCGAGCCCAGGTTGGAGAGCCACTATTCTTCCATAGCTCAGTCGGTAGAGCGACGGACTGTTAATCCGCAGGTCCCTGGTTCGAGCCCAGGTGGAAGAGCCAAGATTCTAAAAAGCCCAAGCATCGTGACTTGGGCTTTTTTTATCACTCATTGCTTTGATCCACACCCTATACCATTCCGTTATAAAGCTATGACATATCAAATTGTTTATAAAAAAAACATTTAATCTAAAATTCGACTTTTTTTAGCATTGTAACTTGACCGATGTGTAATTTTCTCTATACTGCATTTCAGATTCTCCAATAGCTCAGTCGGTAGAGCGACGGACTGTTAATCCGCAGGTCCCTGGTTCGAGCCCAGGTTGGAGAGCCAAATTTTAAAAAGCCCAAGCATTATGACTTGGGCTTTTTTCTATCTATAAAAATTACATTCACCCATACGTAAAACCTACATCCTAAAATATCTCCAAAGCAGCTTTCCATACAGGCTCTTCTCAGCTTGAATACCCCAAAACGGCGGTGTTTCAAAAAGTATGCTGAAAAAAACAATATGGCTTTTGATAAAATAGAGGTATGAAAATAACGCTACAAATCAAATGTCCTACCTG
>NZ_LSOD01000025.1:0-129098 GCF_001592855.1 Acinetobacter sp. BMW17 | reverse complement strand
AGGACATTTGATTTGTAGCGTTATTTTCATACCTCTATTTTATCAAAAGCCATATTGTTTTTTTCAGCATACTTTTTGAAACACCGCCCAATTTTCTTCTAATTATGTACTTCCATTGTTGTAATGAAAGTTCCTAAGACAGACCGTCATAGCTTTGTGATTTATACGACCAAGATATTTTTAATGAAATCTACATCTGCCTTTCATATAAACTAAAGAATATCCTTGAGCTCAGGAAGCTAAATCATATTACGTGTTGTAATTAGCCTTCGTGGCTTTGAGTTTTATCCTCGTATAGCAATAAAAACTTAAGAAAAATAGAAACTATTAACATTAATCAATACCTTAAAACCATATAAAATAGAATTTCAATTGAAGTCAAAATACTCAAAGTCTTAATCTTTTGAGATCAATCAAAAACCACGCTAGGCATACTTATCCCCAATTTCTATGGATAAACCTATGGGTAAATACTTTTAACTTGATGCTAAGCTACATTTAAGTGAGTCAAAAAATATTCTTAAAGTCTAAGCAGAGTATTTTTAAAAGTCCTTTGGTAAAGACCTAAATGTAAAAAAGCCCAACATTCAGTCGGGCTTTAAGCTTATCAAATGAAAGCCTTATACTTCACTGGGATTGGTCAACTCAGTCATTGGCCAGCGTGGTGTTGTCGTTACAGCTAAACCATCTTGCTGCCCTGCTTTTAAGCGCTGATAACCAGCAAAAGCAATCATAGCGCCATTGTCCGTGCAAAGTGCAGGTTCGGCATAGTAGACCTGAGCACGAATCTTGGTTAAATCTGCTTCCAAACGTTCACGCAAACGTTTATTGGCACTGACACCACCTGCGATCACTAAACGTTTCAAACCTGTTTGCTTCAACGCTTTCACAGATTTTTTAACTAAGGTATCCACGATGGCTTCTTGGAAACTCGCTGCAATATCCGCATCACGGTTTTCGTCACCTAATTTTTTCATTTGCACAGATACGGCTGTTTTTAAACCACTAAATGAAAACTCCAAACCTTGATGCAGCATTGGACGTGGAAAAGCAAAAGCATTCGGATCACCTTGCTCAGCCAGTTTTGAAATATTTGGGCCACCTGGATACGGTAATCCCATCATTTTCGCAACCTTATCAAAGGCTTCACCTGCAGCATCATCAATCGACTCCCCCAACAATTCATACTGTCCAATCCCATAGGCAGCCATCAGTTGAGAATGTCCGCCTGAGACCAAAAGTGCTACAAAAGGAAATTCTGGCGGCGTTTCCGATAAAAGTGGTGCCAGCATATGCCCTTCCATATGATGCACACCAATTGCAGGTTTATTTAAAGCAAAGGCCAAAGTTCGACCAAACAGCGCTCCTGTCATCAACGCGCCCATCAAACCTGGGCCACGCGTATATGCCACGGCTTCAATTTCAGATTTTTTTACACCACTTTCTTCAAGCAGTTGATTCATCAATGGAATCAGCTTACGCACATGGTCACGCGATGCCAACTCTGGTACCACACCACCATACTCTGCATGCAGTTTAATTTGGCTGTACAGCACTTGCCCACGTAAACCCGACTCGCTGTCATAAAGGGCAAGTCCTGTTTCATCACAAGATGTTTCTAAGCCTAAAACGATCATTAAACTGCCTATAACCTGTATCAAATCTATTGCGTGAACCATTATAGACTTGTGGTATGAGATGTAAATGAGTAAAATACTGACCTTCACTTGTGATCAGGGCAATATCGCCCAGATCTTATCCATAACTTAATGAGGATTCTTCATGCCACAAGTTAAATTGAAAGAAGGCGAACCAGTAGACGTAGCTATCCGTCGTTTCAAACGTTCATGCGAAAAAGCGGGCGTTTTAGCTGACGTTCGTAAGCGCGAATTCTACGAGAAACCAACTCAAGAACGTAAGCGCAAAAAAGCTGCTGCTGTTAAACGCTACCAAAAGAAATTGGCGCGTGAATCAGTACGTACTACTCGCCTTTACTAAGATTAATTTGTGATTGACTGCCTGGACTAAATAATGACTACTTTAAAAAGCCAAATAACTGAAGTTTTGAAAGCCACTATGCGTGCTAAAGAAATGGATAAGTTAACGGTAATTCGTGGTCTACAGGCGGCAATTAAGCAAATCGAAGTCGATGAGCGCAAAGAACTTGACGACGCTCAAGTTCTTGCGGTCATTGAAAAACAAATTAAACAACGTAAAGAATCGATCAAAGCCTTTGAAGGCGCTGGTCGAGAAGATTTAGCTAGTAAGGAACAAGCCGAACTTGAGGTTTTATCTCAATTTCTACCAGAAGCTATGACTGAGGAAGAACTTGATTCCATGATTGCGCAAACGATTGCAGCGCAAGAAGCTACTAGCATGAAAGATATGGGTAAGGTGATGAATTCTCTGCGTCCGCTCATAGCCGGGCGCGCCGATCCTTCTCAAGTTTCAGCAAAAATTAAAGCAAAACTGGCTTAATTTAAAAATCTTTAAATCGATTACGTTGAACTGACCTTAAAAAAGGCAGTTCAAAGTTTTAGTTTCTATAAAAATTATTATTTTATCTATTCATTCTCAGCTTTAAAACAATTCCTGACTCATCTCTGTTTTATCCCTCTATTTGCAATACCACTTTTCTAAGCTCTAAATTGTCGATCCTTTTGCATTTGGGTTAAACGCGTTTTAATAGTCGCTGACATCGCTTCATTATCTTTCGCTAAACGCTGGGCATGTAACAAAGATTTAATCGCCTCTTCTTCAAAGCCTGACCAAAACTGCACTTCAGCCCGATAGCGCAAAACATTAATGGTATGGATTGGCGACTTTTTATCCAAACTCGCGGCTTGTTGCATCAGTCTCCACGCATTCACATCACGCGGATTATTTTTCAAAAACCGATTGAGTACAGGCTGCGCAAGCTCAGGTCGATTCTGACGAATGTAAACTTCAGCCAATTTATAATTTAAAGCCCGATTTTCAGGCATGATGCTCGCAGGTGATTGAATCACTGCTAAAGCCTCATTCACCCGATTTTGTCCAAGCAAAATATCAGTTTGAATCAGCGTTTGTAGGTTATGTAATTTCTGATGTGACTTGGCCTGATCTAACACTTGTTGAGCAAGTTTATAGTCACCTTGTTTGAGGTAAAAACTAGCCAAAGCCAGTTGTGCCGCATAACTGTTACGACTCACCAGCATCTGTAGTTGCTGTTCTGTCGCCTGATTCGAGATCACAATGGTATACAGCTTCAAGATCTCAAAGTCTTCATCACGCCAAGTAGATTTCACTTTAGGCAACTGATTCGCTCTAAGTCTCGCTTCACTCATTCGCTCAGTCGTGAGTGGGTGTGTGAACCAAAAGTCGGGTAAAAAACTCACTCGACTGGTTGCACGGTGCATCACTTCAAAAAAATCAGCCATACTTTGTGGATTGTAACCAGCGCTATACATGTACTGCATCCCTATACGGTCAGCTTCACGCTCCTGGTTACGACTATAAGACAGCTGCTTGTCCATGAGTGCAGCTTGCGTACCGACCATGACTGCCGAACCGACATCACCATCGGCTTGAGACGCAACCAAAGCACCAACCAAAATCCCAGCCAGCGCGAGTAACCTCTGCCCCTTAAACGCCTCTTGCGAACGACTGTAGTGGCGCTGTGTGACGTGCGCAATTTCGTGCGCCATTACGCCGGCAACTTCATCCATATTATTGGCATTGGTAATCAAACCAGCATTTAATGCAAACAAACCACCTGGGACTGCAAAGGCATTAATTTGCGGGTCATTAATGACCACCAGACCAATCGGTTGACCAAGTTGGGTTTGACTCAAAATGCTTGAAAAAGCATTCATCAGTTGATCTTCTAGCCACGGATTTTGCGTAACAGGTAGCTGACGCTGTACTTCACGATAAACTTTTTCACCAATATAGCGTTCATTATATTGATCAATAAAACCTATACCTGAACCAATCTCAGGCACATTGAACTGTGGGGCATTCGTAAGAAATTGACCTTCTGCAAAACCAACAGTCGAAATAAGACTTAAACTGCACGCACACAGAAAACGCTTCAACCCTCACCCCGACTTTATTTAAAGGAATCGAATGACTATAACATTGATAATTGAATGAAAATGCAATGAAGTGTTATCAAATTTTTATCTAAATTCAGGATTCACCACATATTGAGGCTGACCACCCTCCAACGCTTTCACCAAATTTTGGTAAGCCAACTCTGCCATTTTTTTACGTGTTACGGAGGTTGCAGAACCAATATGCGGCAGCGTTACCACATTATGCAGCTGGAACAGTGCTGAATCTTGCAAGGGTTCTTTTTCATAAACATCCAACCCAGCTGCAAAAATTTGCTTTTGCTCCAAGGCCTGAATGAGTGCCTGCTCATCCACTACGGCACCACGCGAAATATTTACAAAGACGGCATGAGATTGCATTTTCTTAAAAGCTTCTGCATCAATCAAATGCTGCGTGTGCGCATTCAGATCAACCGCCACAACAATGAAGTCCGATTGCTCCAGTAGCTCATCTAATTCACAAAAACGTGCATTTAACGGTTGTGCCAATTCTAATTTTTCTCGGCGCCCGTGATACAAAATATTCATATTGAAACCATGAAAACCACGTCGCGCAATTGCCGTACCAATATTTCCTAAGCCAATAATACCCAATGTTTGACCAAAAATTTCCTGACCAAATTGTGCCTGCCCGACAGTACGCGACCACTGACCTGTTTTGGTCCATTGATCCAAATAAGGCACTTGACGCGCCGCACTCATCAACAACGTAAAGCCCAAATCGGCAGTCGTTTCAGTCAGCACATGAGGGGTGTGGCTGAGCCAAATTTTTGCTTGGTTTAAGTAGTTCAGATCATAGTTGTCATAGCCAACACTAACACTAGATATAATTTTGAGCTGTTTCGCCGTTTCTAGGTTGTTTTGATTCAGTAAACGCCCTGCACCAATCATGGCATCCGCATCTGCAACTTGCTCACGGATTTGCATATTTACATCACCTACTTTCGGATTGATGACCACCACATGATAACGCTGCTGTAGGCGCTGTAATACTTCTGCATCTATTTGACTAAAAACAACGACTTTCTGCTTCATACCTATTCCATATTTTGTTGTTTTGCTCGCATCATGTGCCACAGGGCTTTTTTAAGTAATGGCTGATCAAGCATTTCTTGTAAGCTTGCTGCTTGTGTGACTTTTATACCATTAGCATTTGGTATAGAGCCCAATGCAATAACAGTTTTACCCTGACTTAAACCATCAAAGAAACCTTGAATATAACTCTGGACACCGCGCCCATCTTGTAAGTTCAACAAAGGAAAAGGCCAAGTCAGCGCATACTTTTGCGCTGGTAAGGCTTGCACAATATTTTGCCACAGCTGCTGCTGCTCCACGCTCAATTGTGTCGCTTCAATGACCAAGGCGCAGTGCTCCAAGGCAACAGCTTGCAACTGAAAAGCCTCAACATGGATGGCCTCTCGGACAATCTCTTCTTTTAATGCTGTAACAGTTTCTTGTTCAATCGGTTGTGTTGCAATTTCAGCAAGAGGCGCCGGATGTGGAAGCTTATTCTTTACAGGTGGATGTTCAGGAATGCTTTTGGCTTCGGGCTGAGACTGAGGTCGCACAATTTCAGAAATAATCTCAGTCGCGTTTTGATCTCGCCAGATCGATGTGGCTACATTTTGTTGAGACGGCAAAAAATCAGGAACCCACAAATCAATTCCTAAACTCGCCAAAACCTCACGCTGATGCCCGATCATCTTATACCTTCACACTTAATTCAGTGCATATTCTATCGAGAAATGCCTAGAGATGCTGTTCTTTTCACATTATATTCGCATAGACAGTATGCAAATACTAAGAACGCATTAAACCCTCAATTAAACAATCATCAAGCGATTCTTCTTTTGCATTTGCTCAACGATCTCCTCACTGTCAAAACCGAGACGCCAATAGAGCAACTCCAAAACATCCTGCTCATCTTGAGTAATAATGCGGTCATTCCATAGACAAATTTCAGCCACCCCCAAAATACTCAAACGATCCCGCAGCAGCAGCCCAGCCATATCATTTAAAATTTCGGCCAAATCAATCGGCTCATCTGAAATTTCCGCATACTGCTCTAACTCTTGCACAGTTAAAACTCGACGCAAGATTTTCTCTCGTACTTCCAGCTGTGTTTCACTATTGATT
Organism: Acinetobacter sp. BMW17; assembly: GCF_001592855.1. Lineage (NCBI taxonomy): Bacteria > Pseudomonadati > Pseudomonadota > Gammaproteobacteria > Moraxellales > Moraxellaceae > Acinetobacter > Acinetobacter sp. BMW17. Next base: position 122,868 of record NZ_LSOD01000025.1, on the reverse strand, counting down.
TGTTGCACATGTAACAAGGCATCAATTAAACGCACAATCTGCGGCTTAACTTCATCTAGGGCCGCAGGTGTATGTACAGGCAACAAATTTAGCTCAAACTTGACTCGTTCGAGCAACAGCGCATCCAACAGTCCAATTTCACCGTCTTCTTGAATAATCCTCGCCAACTTTAATAAAAACTGACGTGCAATTGTCGCTGGCATGCCACCAATATTTCGGCATGCCTCATGGAAAATTGAAATATGAACACGACCATCTAGATTTAATAGTGAATCCACAATGGCACGGCTGAATTCAGCCTCAGCAGGAATAAACTCACGGAATTGGCGAATCATCAAAATCGCGACCATCAGCTCGCGTGAACCTGTTGCGGTCTGTAAAGCACGCTGAATTAGCTCTGGACGTTCAATATGCTCACGTACTTCAGGGTTAAGCGGTTTAATCGCATCTTTAATGGCAAAACTAATCGGAGACAGTCGTAATAAGGGCAAAGGCTGCGGTGAAGTCCAAGGGGCTTGAAAATCCGCGTACTGCTCTTCTAAGGAACGAAACAAACCAAATAACGGACGGTTGCGCAGTTTTTCTAGGTTTTCTAACTGTATGTCTTGAACCAAATTCGGATTCATTTCATAAATCCGCTCTTCAATGCTTGGATGAATATTCATCCAACTTTGCGCACTTAATGAGTTGGCAAAACACATGTGTGCTATCGACTCAGAGTATTCACTGTGAATTTGTGAACCTGCGTGATGCACATAGATACGCATCAAGGTTTGAATATTGGCATCATTTTGCATCAGGCGACGTGTTTTCATATCATTTTTTAAAGTACGCCCTCCCAACGTCAGAAACTTAATACAGCGGGTAACCAGCACCCCCAAACTACCAATCAGCCAAATCACACCACCTGTTGCGACAAAAGTGGTTTCAAAACTTTGCGACTTTTTATGATGAGTTGAAAAACCCAATTTAGCAATTTTACTGCCCCACTGACTGAAGGTGGTGAGGGCACTATATAAAATTTTTAGCCGTGTATTTTCAGCAGTCTCACCAGATAAAATTTGATTAAACTCATGATTCAATAACCCCGTCAGCTCAAGTTCATCGAGGTTTTGCAGGGCGCCCCACGTTAAAATAATCGCAATATCTTTGGGATCAAAACCAGCGGTTAAAGCATTTACCCCCACTTCATCGGGCAAAACATACACAGCAGGTGTTTCAATTAAAAAAGTATCAGCTAGTTTTTCTGTAATTTTCAGCGCAATACTTTCTTCTGGTGTACTTTCAATCAAACTTAAACGTCGTGCACGCAGTTGCTTGGCCAGACTGTGTCCGCCTGAACGGAACACATACAGCTCATATACCACGGAATAACTCATCACCAAGAGCAACAAACCAATGATATAAATACTCAAGCTATGCCAAAAAATGCTTTGACTCGAATCAAAATAAAAAACCAGCAGTCCAGCCACAGTATTTAAAATAAATAGCGACAAAAGCACCGCAAGCAAGCAGATACTTGCAGACCACAACATGTTTTTATTCTTTATGATTGAATAGCTTACACCCTTCAATGTAAATCCCTTTTCTTACATTGTTTGAATCAATCCATCATAAATGAAAAAAGCGGGAAACTCCCGCTTTTCTCAAATCTAAATCAATTAGACTTCTTTCACACCCGTCAAATCAACGGAAGCTGCATCAATATTGACATCAATATAGCTGTCTTTCTTTTTCGATGTTTCACGACGTTTCGCCTGTAATTCATCTAAATAAGCTTCATCGATACCACCAGCAACATATTGACCATCAAATACCGAGCAATCAAACTCTTGTAAATCTGGCACTTTGCTGGTACGCACAGCTGCTTTTAAGTCTTCCAAATCTTGGAAAATTAGACGATCTGCACCAATAATTTCACGAATTTCTTCAACTGTACGCTCAGATGCAATCAGCTCTTCTTTTGCTGGCATATCAATGCCATACACATTTGGATATTTCACCATCGGCGCAGCAGAAGCAAAGAAGACTTTTTTCGCACCCGCATCACGTGCCATTTGGATAATTTCATTACACGTAGTACCACGTACAATCGAGTCATCCACCAAAAGTACATTTTTACCTTGGAACTCAAGTTCAACAGGGTTCAACTTTTGACGTACTGATTTTTTACGCAATTGCTGACCCGGCATAATGAAGGTACGGCCAATGTAGCGGTTCTTCATAAAGCCTTCACGGAACTTCACGCCCAACATATTTGCAAGTTCAAGTGCAGAGGTACGCGAGGTATCTGGAATTGGAATCACGACATCGATATCGTGCTCCTCACTCCACTCCGTCAAGATTTTTTGAGCAAGTTTTTCGCCCATTTTTAAGCGTGCTTTGTAGACTGAAATGCCATCAATAATCGCATCTGGACGCGCAAAGTAAACATATTCAAAAATACATGGGCGGTATTCAGGCGCTTCAGCACACTGCTTGGTAAACATCTGCCCTTGTGAGTCGATAAAGATCGCTTCACCCGGCGCAATATCACGCTCAACTTTAAAGCCAAGTGCCGTAATAGCGACAGACTCAGATGCAATGATATATTCCATACCAGCATCAGTTTCACGCGAACCGTAAATCAGTGGACGAATACCATTTGGATCACGGAAGCCCACTAAGCCATGCCCAGTAAGCATTGCAACTACAGCATAACCACCTTTACAGCGCTCATGTACTTTACTAACCACATGAAAAATGTCGTCTGCTGTAGGCATCAATTTGCCGCGTTTTTGCAACTCATGCGCAAACACGTTTAACAGTACTTCTGAGTCTGAATCCGTATTCATATGACGTAAGTCTGTTTTAAACAGGTCGTCATGAATTTCTTCAGCATTGGTTAAATTACCATTATGCGCTAACGTGATCCCGTAAGGTGAGTTCACATAGAAGGGCTGCGCTTCAGCGCTGCTCGATGAACCCGCCGTAGGATAACGCACATGCCCAATACCGTAATTACCTTGTAATGCACGCATATGGCGAGTGTGGAACACATCACGAACCATACCATTGTCTTTACGTAAGAATAAACGACCTTCGTGGCAGGTTACTATCCCAGCTGCATCTTGCCCACGATGTTGTAACATCGTTAATGCATCAAACAACATTTGGTTAACAGCTGATTTACCAGCTATACCAACTACTCCACACATAGCAACCTCGCAGACAAGCTAGGATTAATAAAAAGGATTATTTGTTGACTCACCCTGTCCCTCAGCATTTTTCGAGGAAATTTTCGGTGAAGAATCTGAAGATACATGTGTATCTTTAGACTTGATATGTGACATCGCCTCGCTTGCAGCCTCTTTAGAAAGCTCCATCGCCCAAGGCGCGTAAGGCAAAAGTGTTTGGACAAATTTGGATTGTCTCCAATATGGAGAGCTTTCAACCCAAGAACCCACACCTTGCATCGTAATCAGAACAATTAACAACCCTTTTAATGAACCAAAAGCACCGCCGGCTAATCGATTCAAAGGCCCGAGTTTTAAACTCTTCAATATGTTATTCAGTAATGCCGTGACAATCCACGTCAAAACCACAATAACCAATACAATAAATGCAAAAGCTGCAATTTTTTGAACCACTGGATCTTCACTGAGTGAGACCATCGAAGGTGCTAGGACGCTTGCAAACTTAGCACCAACAATCAGCGCTAAAATCCATCCTATCAAGTTCGCAAAGGCTTTAACAAATCCTTGACGCAAACCGTTGAGCCCTCCAATGAGCAATACAATCAATATGAAGATATCAATGGCATTCATGTTGTTTTCATTGCAGAAACGCAGTCTTGAATTAAGGTTGGTCCTGTATAGATGAGGCCACTATAAACTTGTACAAGGTTTGCCCCTGCATTTTGTTTTGCAAGCGCCTGCTCACCCGACAAAATCCCACCCACACCAATCAAAGGAATCTGACCTTTTAAAACCTCAGCAAAGGCTTTTAAACACGCTGTACTTTTCTCAAACACAGGCGCACCAGATAAACCACCCGCTTCATCACCAAAAGGTAAGTTTTCTACCCCTTCACGAGACAAAGTCGTATTGGTCACAATTAACCCATCAATTTTAAACTGAAGCAGTTGTTTCGCAATAAATTGAATATCTTCCGCTTCCAAATCTGGCGCAACTTTCAGCACCAAGGGTACATAGTGCTGCTGCTCTTCAGCCAACTCTAACTGACGTTTTTTCAGCGTCTCTAGTAGCTCGGTTAAAGCATCACCACTTTGCAAACTACGCAGGTTTTTAGTATTTGGAGAAGAAATGTTGACGGTAATATAAGACGCATAGTTATAGACTTTTTCTAAACAAATGAGATAGTCATCTACTGCTTTTTCGACTGGGGTATCCGCATTTTTGCCGATATTAATCCCTAAAATACCTTTAAATTTTGCCGCTTTGACATTTTCAATCAGTTGATCCACACCAGCGTTGTTAAAACCCATACGGTTAATAATGGCTTTAGCTTGTGGAATACGGAATAAACGCGGTAGAGGATTGCCTTGCTGTGGACGTGGAGTAATGGTTCCAATTTCAATAAAACCAAACCCTAGACCTGCCAGTGCATCAATATAAGCACCATTTTTATCCAGACCAGCAGCCAAACCTACAGGATTGGGGAACTCGATGCCCATACATGTCACCGGTTTAGCCGCTATATTTTGACGCATTAAGCCTAGCTTATGCGTGGATTTCAATAGCGATAGTGTTAGCTCATGTGCACGCTCTGGTGCTAAAGTAAACAACAAAGGGCGGGCAAGAGAATACAACATATCTGTAAAAGTCTACTGCTTTTTAAGTCGCCATATTATAGGCATAGCCTCGCTAAAACACCATGCTTCGTCTGGCTTTATTTTTAGCGATTATTTCACGCTCGCCGATAATTTAATCTGCCCTGCGTCTGAGACCAACTCCATTTTTTCAATACTCAAACCATTTTGCGTTAGTTGGGTCAAAAAGTTGGCTAACACTACATAGTTGGCATGGCTTACTACCAACTGAATTTGTTCAGCATTCTGCTGCGAAGCAACCGACAAGCCTTGCTGCTGTGCAATACGCTGGATCTGTTCCATCGGGGTTAGTTGACCATCTGAGCTCGATTTCATGGTGACTGCATTGCTCTGCATCCATGTCATGGTTTCTTTGAGCTGGTTCACGCGTTTTTGCTGTTTCTCTGCCGCAGCATGGGTATACCAAAGTGCAGCCCCTATCGAGCTCACCAATACGAAAATGAGCAAGAAGATGGCTAATACACGGTCGCGCGGTGTAAGGCGATCAAAATAAGTACTGATCAGCTCTAAACGCTGATCCAAAACAGTTTGTAAATTTTGCATGGCTTTCATTATTGTATTTTCACCATTCCAATTGCCCCACCCGTGGTCGGCTGAATATTGCCTAATTCAACCTGAAAACCCTGTTGATTAAGCTGCTGAGTGAGTGTCTGTAAAGCCTCTGCCGAGTTGGCTTTAAGTTGCATATTTAGGCTATTCGCTTCATACACCACATGATTTGCCACAATTTGCTGTTGCATGAGCACAGGCCCAACACGACTCAATAAAGACAAAGCTTGAGCATCCGCTTGTTTATTCATATTCAGCTGATATTCAAACTGGCTCCGCAAGGTTTGCTCGCTCACAGGATAATTCACACCAAACCAATATTTAAATTGATCGACCGCCTGAACAGCCACTTGCTCTGCAAGCTTTTTATTTTGATACCAACGCGTCGCATCGTAGGTCAGTTGGGTCACAATCAATGCAGCCAATACCGCCATACAGGCTTTCCAATAGCCCGTTGAAACATGTTGCTCTTTCACCTTCGGCAAAAGATTCCATGGATGTTGTTTTGCTCTTGGCAATGCCGTCCATTCATAATGGAAAGACTCAAGCTGCTCCTGCGTCACACTGGCGTTTAAGCTATGCATGTGCGAAGCACTAAAGTTACAAATTTTATATTTTTGGTTGACTGCTTGATAATCTAAAAATACAGAGAGATCATCAATTGATCCACCCAACCAAGTATTAGAGCGAAACAGAAGTCGCTCTTCAACATAGCCCAAGATTATCTGTTCTGCATCAGGTACAGGCAAAATCAAAAAATCAGGCAATAGACTGACCAGCTTCACAGGAATCAAACTCAGGGCATGCTGCAAAGTCTCTAAACGATGCTTTGAAATACCCAAAACAGTGAGTTGCTCAGGCGCTTGAAAGTGATGTAATACTTTCATCTGTTCGATTGAGCTCAATACATATTCTTCGAGTAAATACTTCACACCTTCAGCCCCCAACTGCTTGTATTGGGACTTAGGCATATTTTGCTGAATAATTTGCACATCACGGCTTGGAAAGAAAACAGTTGCTTCCTCACCATGATGCGCTTGTATATCTTGGATCAATTGCTCAAGTGTATGAGCAGATTGCCATCTTTCCCCTATAGACCAGTGCCATGTTCCATCGGCTTCGGGCATCCAAATTTGCAACATGTATTATATTCTGCCGTTTTAATTGGTTTTTTATATGCTAGGTATAAATGCTTTTGTTTGTGTCGACAAGCCTTCCGCGATAACTGCTTGCTCATAAATCCGCGCTTCAGCCAAAGCATAAGGATTGAAAGATTCTGTCACCAAAATCGAGGCCATATGTGCCACCACATTCATATGGCACACCACCACAATAGATTCATACGGCAAATGCGATAACCATTCCACAGCCGCTTTTGCATCATCATCCGGCTTAATGGTATTGCAGATTACAACAGGCACATCCGCAAAATGCTGTTTAACGTGTGCCAATGTTTCTTGTGCACGCAGCAATGGGCTAACTACAAAGACATCAGGTTGGATCCGTGACTTTAAAAAGTCAGCAGTTTGCTCTGCCTGTGCATGCCCACGTTCGGTGAGTGGGCGTTTAGTGTCATTCCCCATGATCGGTGGCGCAGCTTCGCCATGACGTACCAAAGTCAGTTGCATAAAAAATCCTTATTCAAATCCTGATTATTTTAATTAATTTTTATGACAATTCAGTCATTCTACCCACTTAAACGCTCATTTTATTTCGTTTTTTAAGTGACTTTAAACCTCATGATGCGGCAAAACAAACTCCACATCACTGCGGTGTCCATTTTTCATTAAGGATAATGCAATTGTCATTGGTGGCGCATTTTCAAAAATAACACTGTATAACGCACTGGTAATCGGCATATACACATCTAGCTCTTCGGAACGTGCTTTGACTTGTACAATGGTGTTAATGCCTTCTGCTGTTTGCCCCAATTCAGTGGTTGCCTGTTCCAAGCTCTTACCTTGACCCAATGCAAAACCAACTTGATAGTTGCGACTGAGTGGACTGCTACACGTTGCGAATAAATCTCCGACACCAGACAAACCTAAGAAGGTCAGTGGATTTGCCCCTAACTTCACAGCAAAACGACTCATTTCCGCCAAAGCACGAGTCAAAATCATACTCTTGGTATTTTCACCGACTTTGTATGCAGCAGCCATTCCCATCGCAACCGCATAAATGTTTTTAAGCGCACCGCCGAGTTCTACACCATGCACATCATCACTGGCGAAAACACGGAACAAGGCACTATGCAAAGCTTGTTGTACCGCATAACGCACTAAGTCAGACTGGCTTGCAATGACCGTCCCAGCTGGTTGTCCTGCCACAATTTCCTTGGCTAAGTTTGGCCCAGATAACACACCATAAGGCACTTCTGGTAGCTCTGAGCGAATAATATCACTCATAAAACTAAAAGTATTCGCTTCAATACCCTTGGTCAAAGACACCACTGCTTGCGAAGTAATAAACGGTTTAATTTGTTTGAGTACATCACGGAAAGAATGACTCGGAATCGCCACCAAAATAATGTCGCGATCACGAACAGCCTCTTCTATATTTGAAACTGCACGTAAACCATCTTCAAGTTTAAAATCGGGCAAATAGCGTTTATTTACGTGCGTCGCATTGATATCAGCTGCAACGGCTTCATCACGAATCCAAATCATGGTATCGCAGCCATTACGAACCGCGGTATTCGCCATGGCCGTCCCAAAACTACCACCACCCAAAACTGTAATACGAAGTGCCGTTTTTTGATCTACTGCTACAGGTTCAACCAAATCTGAAAACTTTAACTCTGACATTATTTTTATATCCTAAAATGGAACTATTGATTCCAATAACTTACATAATCTTGGGTTTGAATTTCGGCACGTGGCGGAATCGCTTTAAATGCCGTACCAATATATAAAATACCTGAGATCAAATCATCTGCGCTGAGGCCTAAAGCCTGTTTGAAATGCACCGATTCCACCACTGCCCCACTACGCCACATGCTCGAAAAACCTTGAGCTTGTAAGGACAAAATAAAATTCTGAATAGCCGCCCCACTACTTAAAGTCTGCTCAAAATTAGGGACTTTCGGATGCGATTGAAATTTAGTCAGTGCCAAAACCAGTAATGGGGCACGAAAAGGATGATTTTTAACACGCTCTAACTGTGCTGACTCAGTCTCACCCAAATCAGCCAAGGCTTGTGACAATAACTCACCAAATGCCTCACGTTGATCTTCAGCAATTACGATAAAACGTGTCGGCTTTAAACGATGATGATCTGGCGCAGTCAATGCGGCTTGAAATGCCCGCTCTAATTGTTCTGCATTGGGAGCAGGCTCGACCAAATGGCCAATCGATTGACGTTGATGCATATTCTGGTGAACGATATCTACCGCGAGTTCCGTCATTAGGCTCTTAATCTTTCAAATTAAACAATACGTTTTAGAGTAGCACACTCTGAAAAGTTTGCTCTAGCGCTTCAGTATGAAATACTCAGTTTCGGCAAAACTAATTTTAAAATTCCGAGCACTTTTTAAACTGTTCGATAAGACTGCATTTTTCATACATTTCTTACATGATTCATCCTACAAGCTATGTTCCAATAAACAATGATTTAATAAAACATGACTGGGGTATGAAATGAAAAAGAATATCGCTATAGCTGGAGCAGCAGCACTAACACTACTTCTAAGCGCTTGCGCATCAACACCAAGCAACTCTTTAGCGATCCAAAAAGCTGACAATCAATACGAAGTTACAGGTATTGGGAAAACTGCATTGATTGCAAAAAACAACGCCATTGAAGCAGCAGCTAAAACGTGTGGCTCTAAAGCAACAGCGATTGTGAGTGATGAAAAAACCGAATATCAAGGTGCTTTAAAAGGCGTTGTAAGTGACGAAACTGGAAAAATGATCCAAGCAGCCGCATCTGTACTGGGTTCTATTTCGGGTACAAATTCAGGCATTAACCAAGACAGTGACTATCAAACAATCTTGACTTTTTCGTGTAAAGCAAAATAAAGATGCCATAAAAAAACCGCTCATCTGAGCGGTTTTTTTACACCAATCACGTCAAACGATTAGCAATAGCCCTCTAAACGTGTCAGTGGTAGTTTTTGCCCAATGGCTTTTTCAATTTCGGGTAGATAGAACGCATCATCTTCAGATAAGAAACTGATACTCACACCACGCGTACCAGCACGACCTGTACGACCAATACGGTGCACATAGTCATCCGACTGTTCAGGTAAAGTGAAATTGACCACATGCGATACACCATCCACATGGATACCACGTCCCGCAACATCGGTTGCAATCATGATGTTATGTTGACCATTTTTAAATTGATCTAACATTTTCAAACGTTTGTCTTGTGCAATTTCACCTGACAGCATCACCACTTTATAGCCATCACGCTTCAAGTTGTCATAGAGCTTACGCACTTGATCGCGACGATTTGCGAAAATCATCACTTTTTCAATGGGCTCATCACGCAGAATGTCTTGTAGCAATTTATATTTATCAGACTTTGCGACCATGTACACCCGTTGTTCAACGTCTGCATTGGTCTTCTTCTCTGGCTCAATTTCAACAGTTACAGGTTCAAACAACCACTGCTGCGCAAGGTTTAAAACATCGTAACTAAACGTTGCAGAGAACATCAGAGTCTGACGTTGTTCCTTACGCGGTGAGAAACGAACAATACGTTTGACTGAAGGAATAAAGCCCATATCTAATAAGCGATCGGCTTCATCAATCACTAAAAATTCAATCTGGTCGAGCCAAACTTCTTTTTGTTCAACAAAGTCAATCAGACGACCTGGCGTCGCCACCATAATATCGACAGGTTTTTTATCAAGTTGTGCTTTTTGTTTATCAAAGTCAACGCCGCCTAAAAGCGTCACGACATGTAAATCTGAGAATTTTGTGAGTTCTTTCGCATCGCTTTCGATTTGCAGTGCAAGCTCTCGAGTCGGTGCTAAAATCAAGGCACGAGGTTCACCGCGGTAGCGCTGCTCTTGAATTGGATTATTCAGCAAGTCGTTAATCACGCTCACCAAAAATGCCGCTGTTTTACCAGTCCCTGTTTGCGCACGACCAATTGCATCGTGTCCCGCCAAAGTGAATTTTAAAACCTTTTGCTGAATAGGCGTCATATCCTTAAAACCTAAAGCATCAATAGCTCGTTTAAGTTGAGGATGTAAATTTAAGGTTTCAAAACCTGATGACATATAAGTGCGCTCTGACGAAAAATCACGAAAATTGATCTGTAGTATAAACAAAAACGCCCCAATTTACATTGGGGCGTTTTAAAGTACGTTCAGACAATTAGTCTAAAGGTTGTACTTCTTCAGCTTGGAAGCCTTTTTGACCTTTTACAACGCTGAATTCAACGCGTTGGCCGTCACGTAGTGAACGGTGGCCGTCGCCTTGGATTGCACGGAAGTGAACGAATACATCGTCGCCGCCATTGCGTTGGATAAAGCCGAAGCCTTTAGTGTCGTTGAACCATTTAACTACGCCTTGTTCACGAGCTGTCATAAGTTAATCCTCATTGTATCTAAAAGAAGGACCACCCGGTGTTGCAAACAGCAGACCAAACAAGGTTTAAAAATATTTATTATTTCTAAGCTTGTAATCATTCTGTATAACTATTAACAAAATCCCGGTTACATCCATTTGTAAAATAGGATTTAAAACAATTTATAGTTGTGTTAAATCCCAGTACGCGACGAGCTTAACATGGGTTAAAAACAATTCATACCCTTTTTTTTGATTAATCGTCTTTTTAATTCAGCATATTTTTTAACTAGTTATTTGTAATTTTAGATATAGCGACTATAGACCTATAAAGCATGAAATATTTGGGTTTTGGCACTGAATTTGCTACTATTTCTATCACCCTGAATGTTGTGAAGCTTTGCTTAGCTATATGAGTGATATCGAACAAAATACCAACATTATTGATGCAATGGGGCAACCATGTCCTATGCCTCTGTTGTTGCTTAAACGCGCACTTAAAAAGAGTCCGGCGCAGCATTTTCTATTAAAATCGTCTGATCCGCACAGTCAGATCGATATCACACGTTATTGCGAAATCCATCATTTAACTTGTGTTTTGAAACAAATTAATGAACATGAATTTCACTACTTCATTGAATCTTAATTCTTTTCAATTACACTAAGTCTATTCACATTTGCATAAAAGTTTACATTTCTATACCCAATTTTCCATTATTCAGTGGAAGATTGGATTAAGATAAATTCAATTGTTGGGTAAAAATGAAATCCCTAAGGAGAACACATGAGTGACAGCAGCAATCAATTGATGCCCCTGTCATTATCGGCACCAGGTGTAAACTTGGGCGCTTATATTAGTACTGTCAACCAAATCCCGATTTTGACAGCGGAACAAGAAAAAGAGTTAGCTGAACGCTACTATTATGACCAAGACCTAGATGCCGCTAAACTTTTAGTCATGTCGCATCTGCGTTTTGTGGTTCATATTGCCCGCAGTTATGCAGGCTACGGCTTACCTCAAGGTGACCTCATTCAAGAAGGTAACTTGGGCTTAATGAAAGCCGTTAAACGCTTCGACCCAAACATGGGCGTACGCTTGGTTTCTTTTGCGGTGCACTGGATTAAAGCAGAAATTCACGAATATGTGATTCGTAACTGGCGTATTGTCAAAATTGCGACGACTAAAGCACAGCGTAAACTGTTCTTTAATTTACGTAGTCTAAAAAAATCGTCTAAAAAGCTCACTCTAAAAGAAGCTCAATCGATTGCAAATGACCTCAATGTGACACCTGAACAGGTGTTAGAAATGGAAGGTCGTTTAACTGCTTATGATGCAGCGTTTGAAGCTCAAGGCGATGATGACGATGAAGGTTCAACCCATGTTGCACCTGCGCTCTATCTTGAAGATAACCGCTACGACCCAGCGCGTTTGGCTGAAGAAGAAGATTACGAAGAACAAAGCACCAATGCTCTGCATGATGCGATGGAACAGCTTGATGACCGTTCGCGTAATATTTTACAGCGCCGTTGGTTAGATGATGAAAAATCAACATTGCACGAACTGGCTGCTGAATATAATGTTTCGGCCGAACGTATTCGCCAGCTTGAAAAAAATGCCATGGAAAAAATTAAAGTGGCGATGTCATCAAACTAAGATGATACAGATACAGAAAAGGGCGAAATGCCCTTTTCTTTTTAATAATAAATGAGGCTTTTTGTCTTTTAACCTTTCTTCAAAATATGCTACTTTGTTGCGCACAGTGATATAAGTAAAGCATTGCATATGTGGATTGCGATTTCAGCGCTGAATTTAGCGTTTGCCGTTATATTAGGTGCCTTTGGCGCACATGGTCTCAAAGCACGTGCTACTGAAGCCCAATTGGCTTGGTGGCAAACTGCAACTGATTACTTTTTTTACCATGCGCTTGGTTTACTGGCGCTCGGCATTTTGGCCAAAGTTATTCCCCAACTTCCCATTAAAACCAGCTTTTTACTGATTCAAATCGGCATCTTCTTTTTCTGTGGTTCCCTCTATGTCATGGCATTGGGCTTACCGCGTGGCCTAGGTGCGATTACCCCGATTGGTGGCGCATTGATGATTGCAGGTTGGTTGGTTCTGGCATGGAATGCCATGAAATATGCCAAGTAAACAACTAGAGATGAGCACCATGCAAATTTATTTAAACGGCGAACTACAGCACACCGAATGTAAAAACCTGCTTGAACTGGTGCAAACTTTTGCACTTGAAGGCAAACGTTTTGCTGTTGAGCAAAATGAAAATATTATTAGTAAAAGTAAATTGGAACACACTCCAATTTGTGCAATGGATCGAATTGAAATTATTCATGCCGTCGGTGGCGGTTAATACGGAGTTCACATGCAAGACAGCCCTCTCATCATTGGTTCTAGATCATTTCAATCTCGTCTATTGGTGGGCACAGGTAAATATAAGGACCTGCAAGAAACCGATTTGGCCATTCAAGCCAGTGGCGCAGAAATCGTGACGGTTGCGATTCGTCGGGTCAATATTGGTCAGCATCCTGATCAACCAAACTTATTGTCCGTGGTCCCACCTGAAAAATATACCATTCTCCCAAATACAGCAGGCTGCTTTGATGCCAATAGTGCCGTGCGTACCTGTATGTTGGCGCGTGAATTATTAGATGGTCATAACTTGGTTAAGCTTGAAGTGTTGGGCGATGAAAAAACGCTATATCCAAACATTACCGAAACATTGAAAGCGGCACGTACCTTGATTGACGATGGTTTTGAAATCATGGTCTATACCTCGGATGACCCAATTGTGGCACAAGAGCTTGAAAGCATGGGCTGTGTTGCCATCATGCCTTTAGGCAGTTTGATTGGTTCAGGTTTAGGAATTTTGAATCCACACACGATTTCTATTATTAAAGAAAATGCCAAAGTGCCAGTATTGGTGGATGCAGGTGTGGGAACGGCAAGTGATGCAGCCATTGCCATGGAGCTCGGCTGTGATGGCGTGTTGATGAATACCGCGATTGCTGCCGCTCAACAGCCAATTTTAATGGCATCTGCAATGAAAAAAGCAGTTGAAGCGGGTCGAGAATCCTTCCTCGCAGGTCGTATGCCTCGCAAACGTATGGCCAATGCAAGCTCACCAGAAACAGGTTATTTCTTTAAATAATCTCTTAATCTGTTTTAAGCGATAAAAAGGATTCTTCGGAGTCCTTTTTTATTTATTTCAACACTAGGACAACACTTTATGATGACCTAGGTTGTAGAGACATTTCGCCACACGCTTTGATACACTCAGCAATATCCACCTTCAAACATCTATAACCATATAAAAATGAGAGGAAGCGATGCCCATGCAAAAATGGATCAGACCAACACTCATAGTTAATGCCCTATTTTTCATAACACTCACAAGCCATGCTTTGGCCAAAGTAGAGGAAAAACCGACTCTCAAAACAAGCTACCAATCTTTTGTGCCAAAAAACTGGAAGATTTTAGAAAAAGTCCAAGGCGATTTAAACCAAGATGGTCAAGCGGATATTGCCCTGATTATTGAAGATAGCAATCCTGAACATATTGTTAAAAATGATCGCTTAGGGAGTGATGTCCTCAATATCAATGAACGAAAGCTTTTGGTTTTATTGAAGCAAACGCATGGTTATCAACTTGCGGCAACTAATAGCACTTTGCCAACAGAAGGCGATATAGAGTCCCCTTGCCTCGCTGATCCGCTCGGTGAGACTGAAGCGTTAAGCATTCAAAAAGGTGTGCTCAAAATTCATCTGCATTACTGGTTAAGCTGTGGTTCATGGTATGTGACCAATCACACGTATACCTTCCGATACCAAGACCGTGCATTTAAACTGATTGGTTATGATGTCGATGATTTCCACCGTGCATCAGGCGACATCACGGCGCGAAGTATCAACTTTATGACAGGCAAAGTAAAAAGTACAACAGGTGAAAACGAGTTTGCTGAAACAACACAACCTGTCAAAGTTCAATGGTCAACACTCAAACAGCGCTACGCATTGAAACTCGAACAGGTTCAGTTCAATGAGCCACTGGAGTTTCAATAAACAGAGCGAAGAAAAGCGCTGTAAAACTCATATGCATCACTTATTGCGCTTCTAAAATACGAATTTGTACATGAGCAACTGCACCTTCAGTTGCTTGAGCATGTTGCTGCATATTGATACTGTGCATATGTGTTTCTAAATGCTGCATGCTTTCCCATTTTTCATACATCATGATTGAAAACGGTACTTTGGTCTGTAATGCACTCTCAACAGCAGGATGGTCAATATGCACGTCATAGAGGTGGCAACCAGGCTCTTGTAAGACCTGCTCACGAATGTTGTTGAATGAATCAAGAACCGTTTTAAAATCTTGCTCTGAATGACAAATAATTTCAGCTATTACAGTTAACATCGTTGCCTCTCCGAATTAAGCAAAAACTTGCGTCAAATGATCACGGTACTGTGCCATATAGGCTGAAACTTCGGGTGCTTTAATCACATCATTGACAATAAACGTCGGTAAGGTTTGCATTCCTAAAAACTGATTGGCTTTGTGAAAAGGTAAATAAACCCCATCGACCCCAACCCCATGGAAAAATTGTTCAGCATCGTTAAATGCATCCATCGGTGCATTCCATGTCAACGACAGCATATAGTTTTTATTGTGAATCAGACCGCCTGAACCATATTTTTTTGAAGCATCTGAACGTGAGCGACCATCACTGGCATACAGACTACCATGCCCTTCGGTAAAGACATCATCGATATACTTTTTTACAGTCCACGGTGCACCCATCCACCAACCTGGCATTTGGTAAATAACGGTGTCTGCCCACAGAAATTTCTCCACTTCAGCTTTTGCATCATATTCGCTGTCGGCACGGGTCACTTGAACCTGATGTCCTAAGCCTGACAAGACCTCTTGCGCAAGTTCAGTCAAGGTATCGTTTAACTGGCCATTCGAGTGTGCAAAGGTTTTTGCACCGTTAATTAATAAAATATTTTTCATGGGAAAAGCCTAAAAGCCAAAATCTATGTAGGCACTATAGAGACTCTGTTCAGCGCTAAAAAGGAGTGAATTTGCAAAATATTATTGACTAAATATCAACAATAAACTTTAAAGTATAAAAAAAAGCGCCTTTCGGCGCTTCTTCAATGCATCAAAATTAAGGAATTAGACCTTCATCTCGCATTGCAATTTGTACTGACTGACGTTCAGCCACTTTATTACGGATAAAGATAATATTTTTATACGGCGATAAATCATGTTCGATGCCATTTGACCAATTGGTGAGGACAAATAAATACGCATCTGCGGGGCCAAAATTATCATCGACCAAATAGTCATGATCCGACTCACCAATTTGTTTATCGATATAACTAAGTAAATGATCAATCTCTGCATAGGCTTTTTCTTTGGCAGCAGCATCTAATGGCGCACCGAAGAACACGGCATAAGCATCGTGCAATTCAGAGTTTAAATAACCTAACCATTCTAAAACTTTGGCACGCCCTAAGCCTGATGGCGGAATAAGATCTTGTTTTGGATCATGTTGTGCTAAAAATGGCAAAATGGCTACATTTTCAGTCAGAATCAAACCTGGATTAATTTCTAAAGCGGGTACATATCCTTTTGGATTAATTTCGTAATAATCAGCACCTTTTTCTGTTTTATGTGTTTTTAAATCTACTCGGACTAAATCAAAGTCAACATTAATTTCATTGAGGATAATGTGCGCCGCAAGCGAGCACGCACCCGGTGCATAATAAAGCTTCATATCTGATCCTTGTTATAACTCTATTCTCTGTTTTAAATGGCTTCTAACAAACTTTCAAGTGATCAAAACCTGTAAATTGCAAAAAAGCGTAAACGAAAAATCATTCGTTCGCCTATTGAATATTGTCTAATTCACATTTTTTTTCAAGTACAACAACACTGCAATTTGCAACAGAGTTGTTTTATCATAGCCCCCTTGACCCTAAAATGAATTTGATCTGTGATTAGCTTTAAAAAAGATGAATGGTTTTCTAATATTCGTACCGATGTTCTTGCTGGTTTAGTGGTAGGACTTGCACTGATTCCCGAATCTATTGCTTTTTCAGCAATTGCAGGTGTAGACCCTCAAGTCGGACTGTATGCCTCCTTTTGTATCGCAGTGAGCATTGCTTTTTTTGGTGGTCGTCCAGCCATGATTTCAGCAGCAACAGGCGCCATGGCCCTACTCATGATCACGCTGGTCAAAGAGCATGGTTTACAGTATTTACTGGCGGCAACCATTCTCACTGGGGTCATTCAAATCATTGCGGGTTATTTTAAAGTTGCCAAACTGATGCGTTTTGTGTCGCAGTCGGTGGTGTATGGTTTTTTAAATGCGCTGGCGATTTTAATCTTCATAGCGCAACTTCCAGAACTCAGCCAAATGAATTACTGGGGCTATGCATTTGTCGCTCTTGGCCTCGCTGTGATTTATCTGTTTCCTTATCTGCCTAAAGTAGGGAAAAGCATTCCCTCACCGCTTATTTGTATTCTTGTCCTGACCGCTTTGGCGCTGTTTTTAGGCACAGACATGCGTATGGTCAGTGACTTAGGTCATTTCCCCGATACTTTACCTGTTTTTCTACTACCTGATATTCCACTAACCCTTGAAACGCTGCAAATTGTCTTCCCTTACGCCATCACATTAGCGACCGTCGGTTTGCTTGAAACAATGATGACCACCACGGTGGTAAATGAAGTTACAGGCACTGAAGGTGATCGTCATCAAGAATGTCGTGGACAAGGCATGGCCAATATTGTGAGCGGTTTTATGGGCGGTATGGCAGGCTGTGCCATGATTGGACAATCTGTGATTAATGTCAGCTCTGGTGCACGTACTCGGCTTTCAACCTTAGTGGCTGGTGTGTTTTTACTGTGTTTGGTGGTGTTTTTTAAAGACTGGCTGTCTTATATTCCAATGGCAGCTTTGGTTGCCATTATGATCATGGTGGCATTTACAACCTTTCAATGGGACTCGGTTAAAAACTTTTCTAAACACCCGCTACAAAGTAATGTGGTGATGTTGAGTGTCGTAATGATTGTCTTAGCCACGCATAATCTTGCCTTGGGTGTCTTTGTCGGAGTTTTACTGTCCGCATTATTTTTCATCAATAAACTGGAAAGTACGGTTCATGTTCAGTCTGAACTGCATAATCATACCCGTCGCTATGTAGTGAGTGGTCAAATTTTCTTTAGCAGTTCAGAGAAGTTCTTTCAGTTTTTTGACTTTAACGAACATATTCAGAAGGTTGAAATTGAACTTAGTAATGCACATATTTGGGATATGACTTCAGTCAATATGTTAAATGCTGTGGTTGAAAAGTTTGAAGCCCACGGTGTTGTGGTCGAGGTGTTAGGCTTAAATGAAGCCAGCAGCACCCTCATTGACCGCATCAGCTCATAAAATTGAAACCATAGACAAAATAAAAGGGCGATGACGCCCTTTTATTGTCAATAAAGCGAGTTAAGACTGATTCTTGCGACGTCTTAAACTGCCATACAATGCCAAACTAATTAATCCTAATGCAGTCCACAGCCCTGTACTTCCCGCACTGGTTTTATCATCGTTAACCACTGCATCATTTAAGTCTAAATCTACAATCACAGGATCATGGTCAGAAGAACGGTAAGCATCGTCCGCATAGAATGCAACAATTTGCTCCTCAGTTTTATATTCTTCGTTATAGTCCAGTGCAGTCGGTTCATCTGCATTGATATGCCATGCAAATGCTTTTTTCACCAATGGATAAAGTGCTGCATCAGCAATCGCATGATCCAGATTTCCTGCACCACCATAACCTTGAGTATTACTGGCTACACCAAAGACATAGCTATAAGCAGTTTTCCCCTGACCAATTTTTTCATCATTCAACAGCACTTTATAGTTGGCTTGTTCAAGCGCCAAAATTGGATCTTCTTTGGCATAACTGTTCATATCCCCCAACAGTAAGACATTCGGTTTACTTACCTGTGTTGGATTTTTCGCGACCCATTGTATTAACGCTTGGACCGCTTTAACGCGGGTTGGATTCCAGCAACCTTGACCGTCGCCCTGATCTGCCTCTATCGAAATTTTATCATCTGGACAGCTACCTTTAGATTTCAAATGGTTCGGAATAACCGTAAAAGTCTTCCCACCTGATAGAGCTTGAAAGGTTTGCGCCATCGTGACTCGGTTTTTGTGACTCTGGTCATCAAAGACCGCTGCTTCATTGATTGGTTTGACGCGCTTAGCATTATAAATAATGGCAACAGCAATCGCATCGGTTCCAAGTTTGTCAGCATTCGGAGGCGTTACATATTTCCAGTCGCTTCCAAGCGCCTGAGCTAAATAAGCAACTGCGCTACGCTCGCCATAACCATTGTTGGCAATTTCCATCAGACCATAAACATCTGCATCAATCGCTTTTAATGCACTGACAATTTTCTGATGTTGCTTTTTAAACTCAGCCTCAGAACTTGCACCACGTTCCGTCGGAAAACCTTGTGCCAAACCATTGTCATAATTCAGTACGTTAAATGCTGCAATACGAACTTGCTGTGTAGCCTTTGCGGGAACGCTTGCACGTGGGTTTTTCGCATCTAAGACTTGTGGCGCTGTTGCACCAAGCACAGGTTGAATTCGCCATTGGTTATAGCGGTATTCTAAAATGCCTTGTACATTTTGCAGTTGTGCGCCTGTACGTAGGGTATTTTTAGCACTAAAGGAAGTTGGCAACCACGGCGTTCTGTTCTGATTGTTATAGCCATCATCCAAAATGAGTTTAGAACGTAAATTCTGTTGTGCAAGCGCTTTGGCTTCCGTTGAGTTGGCAGGATATAAATTGGTTGGAATATATAAACGCGCAGGGCTTAAAGCCAACTGACCATAACGCCCATAGTCATAGTTTTCACTGACCGTTAGAGTTTGAGGAATATTGACCAACATGCCTTGATAGCGTTTTGGTGCATGGCCTGACATTTCAGTCAAATTATCAAAGGGCAAAGTGATCGCCATTGGCTTAACCCAATCACTTGCCGAAGGATTACAGACAGTAATATCACTGCTTAAATCTTGAAGCTGTAATTGGTTCTGATAGGTTTTCAACTTGCCTTTGAAAATAACTTCCTGCCCCACTTGCCCACCTGTCACACTACTTGAAGATGGCACATAGACAAATACCGCATTGCTAGTATTGGCTTTGGCTTGAGCATCTGGCGTTTGGACAAAGAAACCTGAGAAACCATTGTTATAACGATAATCAGCCGTGATTACGCCTTTCACAACATATTCTTCATCTTGCACTGCATTTTGCAATGTCGCAATTGGAGTAGCTGTCGTACTACAGCTCACAGTGGTTAGGGGTGGTGCCGTATTTCCTGCAAGGTAATTGGAAAATGCGTTTCGATCTGACCACTTTTCCCATGTCGATGCCAAATCAAATGGTGCGGTAACGTCAATCCCTGCACTGGATACATTATTGCTTAATAAAGTGCGTTTAAAGCTATTTCCCTTTGCAACACCACCCCATCCAGTGCTTGGTCTTTCGCCCACTGTACCAAAGCGGTCAATCGCAATACCATTATGATAAAGCACCAAAGTATCGTCACCATTGAAAGCTAAGTTCGCCTGCTGTTGTACCGCATCGCCCAGCGCTTCTTTTAAAGCAGAATGCCCGACTAGATAATGCCCCTTTCCTACCAATTGCCCTGTCAAATTCACTGTCAAATTTGCACTGGTACTGCCATTTGCAAACTGCTTGATCTGATATTCTGCCAAATTGACCATAGTCGGGTCTGGATTATAAATTTCTAATCCTTTCTTATTTGAAGTTCCATCTACATACTGACTAAATAACAGTTGTGCATAGGCAGGAAAGGAGCAACCTGCCAAAATCAGGCTCAGGCTTAATATCTGTGGCTTAAATTTTTTCATCATTTTTTTATCAGTTGGTTAAATCAGCTGGCAGGTTAATTTTTATTCGTTACATCATGATTAATAAATGATGACAGTTTCTAGGCTGCGCAAACATGGTGGTGCTGAATTTAATAAATTCTGAGTAAAAAATTTGACTTGTCCTGCTCAGGACTTACAATACCGCTTTCGAATTTCTACATCTGCCAAAATTATGACGAATGATCAATTAGACCAGCAAGTCGTCGAGCTAGACAACTTAAATGAACACCGCGAAATTGTGACATTTATGCGTCGTTCATCTCCGCTGAACACCTCGCAACGCACTGCGCTTGAACAATATGGTCACATGATTTTGGAATATCCTGTAGGTGACTTACGCCAGCAGTTTGAACATCCAGAGCGTCCGCTTACGGTTGAAATCGGCTTTGGTATGGGACGTTCATTGGTCTTGATGGCGCAGGCCAACCCTGAACGTAACTATGTCGGGATTGAAGTGCATGTTCCAGGGATTGCGCAATGTGTGTATGAAGCTGGAATTGCAGGTTTAACCAATCTTCGTCTTTTAGATGCAGACGCTATTCAAGTATTACGTGAAATGCCAGATAACAGCATCAACGCTGTGCAACTGTACTTCCCAGACCCATGGCAGAAAAAACGTCACTTCAAACGTCGCTTCGTGTCACATGACCGTATGCCACTGGTGGAACAGAAATTGGAAATGGGTGGAACATTCCACGCAGCTACAGACTGGGAACCGTATGCAGAGTGGATGATTGATGTACTCGATAACCGTCCAAATCTTGAAAATATGGCAGGCAAAGGCAACAGCTACCCACGTCCGGACTGGCGCCCACAAACTAAATTTGAACGTCGTGGACTCGAAGAAGGTCATAAGATCAACGACTTCTTATTTAAGAAAATTAAATAAATTTTAGATCTCATAAAAATAGGGCCTAGAGCCCTATTTTTATGTCCGATGTTTTAAAACACATGCCGAATTTCAACCGTTGGATCATGTTCATCCAAACGTTTTGCCAAAATATGTAAACGACGAGTTGGCACTGCGGGAAACAAATGATGCTCCACATGATAAAACATGTTGTAGGTTACGACCCGTTTAAACTCATTACGCACAGTACGCGCCATATAGACATGATCTTCTGTATCATGATGCACCGTCCACACCGCAAAAAATGCCGTCATGCATTGCCCAATCAACATGGCACTGACATGGTATTTTAAGATACTGATGTCCAAGATGACAAAGACCAAAAACAATACAATGACGTTGGCAATCAGTTCAGCCGTCATCCATTTTTTCTGCGTTTTTGTCCCAACCTCAAAGGCTTTTTTATGCAATATCCATGGAAAAACGGGGCCAAAAAGCAAAGCTTGCCACCACTGCATGGTTGCACTTTTCGCTTCAATATCTTCGTCCTGCATACAGTGCTGATGGTGGCGGAGGTGATTAATTTGTACAGCATGCATCGAACCGAGCATGACGATGCTCAAAACAAACATCACCCAATGGGTCGCAGGTCGGCTAATCCCTAAGGCAAAATGAAAAGCGTTATGCACCTGTCTGAGCCCTGTTAAGAAAAACATAAACGAGCAAAACAGCGCCAAGACATACCACTGTAAACTTGCAAAAATAAAAGAAACGATCAACCACGGTAAAGAGATAAATAACTCACTGATCACATCGGCACGGCCTAACTGAACGAGATCTTTCCACTGCACTTGTTCTAATAATGAATGTGAACGCATACGCCCTCTATTTGTTTGTATTTATTTTAAGCAACACTGTACCGAATCTTAGGGCATAAAAAAAGCCACGTTTTCAGTGGCTTTGCTTGTTCTTTGTGACTCGCTTTTTTGTTTATTATTTTAAATGTCAACTGTGACGTTGACTGATCTGCTGACTCATTAAGGCATACACTTCAGCAAGATCCGCTCGTTGAGCTTGCGCAAGCATCTGTTGATGCATCTGTAAAATATTCTGATCCTGACGCATCGCAGGGCCAGTTTGCATCTGCTTCGGATTATTCTGTGTGGCTTTCTGCGCGGTTTCTAAAATCAATGGTTGTAGCAGATTAAAATCGACCTGCTCTGCATCCACCACTTGTTTCGCCATGTCATAACAATAATTACTAAAATTACAGGCAAAGACAGCCGCTAAATGCAAACTTAGACGCTGCGCAGAGCTGTAGCTATACACGCGTTGGCTCAGGCTTTCTGCCAGTGTATGTAATCGTTGAAGATCCATATTTTCAGTGGCTTCTACAAACAACGGCGTATTTGACCAATCAATTTCACGTTCTAAGCTAAAGGTCTGTAAGGGATAAAAAACTCCTGCACGTGCATGTTGCGTCGACAAAACTGAAAGCGCTGTACTCCCCGAAGTATGTACAATCAACACATTCGGCAGATATTCAGTCAAGGCCGAAATCACACTCGGAATAGACTGATCACTTACTGCAATCATCACCAAATCCACATCAGCATTTAACTGCTGAAAATGACTGACCGCCTTTGCATGTACGACTTGTGCCAAATCTGTAGCTTTGTCAAAGCTTCGGCTATAAATATTGACGATTTCATGCTGAGACATCAGGGCTTTGGCCAAATGATGAGCCACCCGCCCGGCTCCAATTAAACTGATCCGCATCTTCATTTCACTATTTTAAAGTGCCTACAGCATGCCAATAAAAAAAGGATGAAGCAATTCATCCTTTTTTTATTAAATTGACACTGACCAACTAAAACTTACGAAGAGTCAAAATCTGTTCACTACGGCCAAATGGCCCTTGTTCATCGTGCAAAACCGCACTGGTTAAGCCAATACCATCATCACCATATTGCTGAGTCGCTTCCAAACCTAACCATTTCCCTTGGGGTAAACGGTATAAATGCAGTTGTAGATCTAAATTGGGAAAACCCCATCCAGATGCTGGATTTTGACGTGGGACAATACCGTTGGCTGTATCCACCATACCCAATAAACGCACAAAACTTGATGTGTCCTGAGCTTCCACCATGTCCAAATCATTATGTAACCAAACGATACCTTTACCTGCTCGATGGCCTTCTGCCGCACGTGTCTCAATACTCTGGATATAACCACCCGGCCAACATTTCATCCCATCCCATACCGGCAAAGTTTCAGGATGTACAATCGATTGATCTTCTAGCCCTGCAATTGCACTGGTATCTTGCTTCATCATTTTCCAAGCACGGGCCACAATACAAGTCTTCCCGTCTGCCTGCATTTCCGCCTCGATCAGTTCAATGGTTTTTCCAGCACGAATGACACGGGTATGCACCGTAAACTCACCAAAAGCGATCAGTCCAAAAATATCTAAACTCACGCGTCCAATGCGCATCTCATCACGTGGTTGAAACTGCTCTAACTCTGCACACAAAACCCCTGTTGCAGGTGCCATGTGCTGTTCATGCGGGTTCCATGCGCCTTGTGCATGAATATTGGAAAGATAAGACGCCGTACAGCTCCCATCACTGTGCTGTTCACGATTTAAAAGTTGATAATAGGCTGCCATGTATATTCCTTCACTCTTATCTTTAAAATGTATCTTTTTACTGCCATTGGTTTTTACTTTTGTGCAAAAAAACCATAATAATTCAACAGTTGACTATAAGTTCGTACTTCATTAAATCCAACTTTAGTCAGAAGCTCTTGCATCTGGCTGGCCGAGACCAAATAAAAATCTTGTTGTAGCCGCTCAATCATTTTTTCACTCTGTATCACTGTCAAACCATTGCTCTGACATAAGGTTTGTAGAACCTTGAGTTCAGTGTCATCACTAGAGCTCATCAGGTCATAGCTCAGTAAAATAGCTTGTGTTTTAAGACAGCGTAAAATGTCGGCAAAGAAGAATGACTTTGCTTCAAGTGGAATAAAATGTGCCACCAATATGGCTAAAGCGGCATCAAACTGTGCACTTTCCTGTAATGCCGTCGTATCACCATGCACAAAGTGAACCCGCGTTAAATCTCTATGGGTCTCGCTCAATAACTGCTGCGCTTTTTCAATCATAGTCAAAGACGGGTCGACAGCGGTAAAACTCCACGTCGGATGCTGCGCCAACAAATATGAAAGCTCATAACCTGTACCACATCCTACAATCAATACGTGCGCATGTTCTGGTAAATGTGTTTTTAAAATGGCTTGAATTTGCAGATGGACCAACTCATAACCTGGAATGAGCTTACGAATATGTTGATCATAACCATCCACTACAGTTTGACTCTGAAAGTCTTTCGCCATTTTATTGTTCACTCATCTACTTTTATTCATCGCCCTAAATCTACACATTCATGACCGCATGTTCTAGCACTTAAGCCACAGCCATAGCATCGACTGTTAACTCAGCAAGTTGCGGTTTGGCTTTTTCTGCATGTAGACCCAGTTTTTGAAAGAGTTGTTGATCCTTGCCTTGTGCCGTATTTGGCGTAGTCAGCAATTTTTCACCAGAAAACAATGAATTTGCACCGGCCATGAAAGCCAAAGCTTGATCGGCATCGGACAACGATTCACGTCCCGCGGACAGACGAATATAGCTTTTCGGCATAATAATGCGCGCTACCGCAATAGTGCGAATCCACTCTGTCACATCTAACTTTTCAACTTCTGCCAAAGGCGTACCTTGCATTGGAACCAGCATGTTGATCGGCACAGATTCGGGATGTATCGGTAAAGTCGCCAATTCAAACAATAAGCCAATTCTATCTTTGGTCTCTTCACCTAGGCCAACAATCCCGCCACTACACACTTTTAAGCCTGCCTCTCGAACATGACTTAAGGTATCTAGACGGTCATCAAAACTACGGGTACTAATCACATTTGGGTAGTACTCACGCGACGTGTCTAAGTTATGGTTGTAATAATCGAGTCCTGCACCTTTTAAACGTTCGGCTTGGGAGGCATTTAGCATGCCTAGCGTCATACAAGTTTCTAAACCCAAAGCTTTGACTTCACGCACCATATCCAAGACATAAGGCATATCGCGTTCATGTGGATTGCGCCATGCCGCGCCCATACAAAACCGTGTAGAACCCGAGGCCTTCGCCTGCTGTGCTTCGCTAATGACCTTTTCAACCACAATTCTTTTTTCAGCTTCAAGCTTTGAGTCATAACGCGCAGACTGTGAACAGTATTTGCAGTCTTCAGGGCATTTTCCTGTTTTGATCGACAGTAAAGTACTGACTTGGATGGCATTCGCTTCAAAGTACTGACGATGAATTTGCTGTGCTTGAAAGACCAAATCTAAAAAAGGCTGTTGGTAGAGTGCTTGTATTTCAGCTCGAGTCCAATCATTTCTCAGGTGCATATGCTATTCCTTTTGCTTTTCACTTCGGACTTTCCTTTGGCTTCAACCCAACAAAGGAAAGTCCGTCTTCAACCTTATGCGATTTCTTTCAAATCCAGTTCATTACGCATAAATTCCTGCAATTTAAACTTCTGTGCTTTACCCGAAGCTGTCATTGGGAACTCATTAAAAAACCGGACATAACGTGGAACTTTATTGTGTGAAATATGTTCCGCACAGTACTGACGGATCGACTCTTCAGTAATTTCATGATGCTCATGTAAAATAATACATGCACATAATTCTTCACCATAACGTGCATCGGGCAGACCAATCACTTGGACATCACTGACATCAGGATGGGTATATAAAAAGTCTTCGATTTCTTTCGGGAATAAGTTTTCTCCGCCACGAATGACCACATCCTTAATTCGGCCTTTAATTTTCACAAAACCGGCTTCGTCCATTTCTGCGATGTCACCCGTATGCATCCAGCGTGCTGAATCAATCACTTCTTGTGACTTCTCATGGTCTTCCCAATAACCCAACATTACCGAATAGCCACGAACACATAGTTCACCCAACTGACCGCGCGGCACGACTTTGCCTTGCTCATCTACAATTTTAATTTCAAGATGCGGATGGACACGCCCCACGGTTCCGACTCGTTGTTCAACTGAATCAGAGGTTGAACTTTGTGCACTGACTGGTGCCGTTTCAGTCATACCATAGCAAATGGTAATTTCGGACATATGCATCCGATCAATAACACGTTGCATAATTTCACGTGGGCACGGACTACCCGCCATAATGCCTGTACGTAAACTGGAAAGATCAAAGTCATCAAACTGTTCATGCTCTAAAATGGCAATGAACATGGTCGGTACACCGTATGCAGTAGTACATTTTTCTTGCTGAATGGCTTTTAACGTTTCTAAAGGATTGAACACCGCCGATGGATAGACCATGGTTGAACCATGCGTAATGCAGGCCAAATTACCCATCACCATACCGAAACAGTGAAAGAGCGGTACAGAAATACAAACTCGATCGTTAGGACTTAAGTGAATGGCTTCACCAACAAAATAACCATTATTGAGAATATTATTATGTGTCAGCATTGTGCCTTTCGGGTTACCTGTGGTGCCCGAAGTAAACTGGATATTGATGGTTTCATCAAACTGCGATTCGCTTGCAACGAGCTCTAATTGATTGAGCTGTCTCTTGCTGGGGGGAGTGAGCAAATCGCTAAAACGATGCAAACCCGTATGCTCTTCTTCATCAATTTTAATAATATATTTCAAATGTGGCAGTCGTTCTGCCTTTAACACTTTATTTTCAGCACCTTTAATTTCAGGTGCAATTTTCATTAGAATATCTTGATAATTCGTGCTTTTAAATTGTGATGCAATGACCAAGCCCTTACAAGAAACTTTATTCAACACATATTCGAGCTCATTACTTTTATAGGCAGGGTTCAAGTTGACTAAAATGATGCCCGCTTTAAACGCAGCAAACTGGGTAATCGTCCATTCCACACAGTTCGGTGACCAAATCGCAAGTCGATCGCCTTTTTTCAAGCCCAGTTTTAGTAAACTGCAGGCAAATGCATTGACCTGAGCTTGTAATTCCTTATACGTGAGTCTGACATTTTGATGCAGGCTGACAACAGCATCTTGTTCCGCATACTGCTGACAAGCCTGATCAAATTTCTCACCAATCGTCATGCCTAATAGGGGCTGACTGCTCGTTCCATAGGCATAACTTAACCGTTCTTGTGTCATCGAATCGATCTCCTTGATTCATTGTAATCTTGTTATTCAACTTTAATTGTTCTATGACTACTTCCCTTCAAACACCAAGCCTTGTGTTCACACCTGCTACTATTTTTCCTCCTGAACCTGAACTGCATTAACACAAAATTCGGCAATTTGTTTCACAAAGTAGTCTTTATAGTTTTGATCAAACATCACATTTCGAGACGGATTTAAAGGCTCAATCACCACAAAAGTCATGGCACCGACCACACAAAGTGCTGCGGTATTTAAATCTTCAAATCCAAACTCACCGTTAATTTTCCCTGCGGCCAGTATTTCTTTGATGCTCTGTTTAATCAGCTGTTTACTGCGAAAACGTTCATGTTCTAACTCAGCATCGACTGGTTCAAACATGAGCGAATACGCAAGTTGGGGGCTATTCATGGCACGTTTCACAAACGTGGTTACTGCCTTGTCCAATTTCTGTTTTGACGAGAGCTCACTTTCAGCAATGTGATTTAAAATTTTCACCTCATGCTGAATGGCCTCAGACAAAACCTCAATTAACACTTGGCTTTTGTTATCGAAGTATCGATACACCAAACCACTCGAAACACCCGCGCGTTCAGCAATTGCTTGAATTTGCGCGTCTTTAATCCCCCCTTGAGCAATAAGTTCACGAGCGGATTGCAAAATCGCTTCACGATTTTGTTCCATTCGTTCTTGCATCAACGATGATCTTTTATAACTCATAATTCTATTCTCAACCAGATAAAATGAATTGTAAATCAATTTGTGAATTTTAGTTCACTTTTTTAAAAATTCGATGTATTGTAAAAATCAAGCACAACAAAAATGCTTTATCAGGAACAATAAATACACTCATAGGACGAATGAAGAAATGACCCTACAAAGCTTAAATTTCGGTTTAGATGAAACACTCATTGCACTGCGTGATTCCGTTGCGGCTTTTTGTGCCAAGGAAATTACTCCTATTGCGCAACAAGTCGATCAGAACAACGAATTTCCAGCTCAGTTGTGGAAAAAATTTGGCGATATGGGCTTACTCGGTCTAACCGTCAGTGAAGAATATGGCGGTACAGGCCTAGGTTATTTAGCGCATATCATTGCCATGCAAGAAATCTCACGTGCTTCAGCTTCGATTGGTCTTTCTTATGGTGCACATTCTAACCTATGTGTGAATCAAATTAACCGAAATGGCAGCGAGGAACAAAAGCAGCGCTATTTACCGAAGCTAATTTCAGGTGAATACGTCGGTGCACTCGCAATGTCTGAACCAAACGCAGGCTCAGACGTAGTCAGCATGAAACTCAAAGCTGAAGATTGTGGCGATCACTTCCTGTTAAATGGTTCTAAAATGTGGATCACCAATGGTGGTGATGCTGATGTGCTTGTGGTGTATGCCAAAACTGATCTGCATGCAGGCGCTAAAGGCATGACAGCCTTCCTTGTAGAAAAAGGCATGGAAGGTTTTAGTCATGGCACACATTTAGACAAGTTGGGTATGCGTGGTTCGAACACTTACCCTCTGTTCTTTGACAATGTAAAGGTGCCAAAAGAAAACGTGATGGGCGGTGTAGGAAACGGCACGAAAGTACTTATGAGTGGTTTGGACTATGAGCGTGCAGTTCTGAGTGCAGGTCCTTTAGGCATTATGGATGCCTGCATGGACACCGTGATTCCCTATATCCATGACCGTAAACAATTCGGCCAAGCGCTCGGTGAGTTCCAGTTGATGCAAGGCAAAATTGCCGATATGTATTCGACTTGGTTGGCGTGTAAAGCGTTGGTTTATGCTGTGGGTGCTGAATGCGATAAGGCTGATCATAGCCGTAGCCTACGTAAAGATGCAGCCAGTGCAATTTTATATGCTGCGGAAAAAGCCACATGGATGGCAGGTGAAACCATTCAGACCTTAGGTGGAAATGGTTATATCAATGAATTTTCTGCAGGCCGTCTATGGCGCGATGCAAAACTCTATGAAATTGGCGCGGGAACTTCTGAAATTCGCCGTATGTTGATTGGCCGTGAACTGTTTAATGAAACAGCTTAACCCTCCACAACAATAAAAATGACAAGGATGTTCGTGATGAATCAATTACATAGCAAGATCAATATTCGAAGTGAAGACTTCAAAACCAACCAAACCGCGATGCAAAGCTTGGTCGATGACTTAAAGCAAAAAGCAGAACAAATTGCTTTAGGTGGCGGTGAAGCGGCGCGACAAAAACATTTGGCACGCGGAAAACTGTTAGCACGTGATCGTATTGATCAGTTAATTGATGCAGGCACGGCATTCCTTGAAATTGGTCAGTTGGCAGCACAAAACGTCTACGCAGACGATGTGCCTGCGGCTGGTGTCGTTGCTGGTGTAGGTCAGGTCAATGGTGTGACCTGCATGATCGTTGCCAACGATGCGACAGTAAAAGGCGGCACGTACTACCCACTGACTGTGAAAAAACACTTACGTGCTCAAGAAATTGCGGAGCAAAACCATCTGCCATGTATTTATTTGGTTGACTCAGGTGGTGCATATTTACCGATGCAGGATGAAGTTTTCCCTGACCGTGATCACTTTGGACGTATTTTCTATAACCAAGCACGCATGTCGAGCATGGGGATTGCCCAAATTGCGGTGGTAATGGGCAGTTGTACAGCTGGGGGTGCATACGTACCTGCCATGTCTGATGAAACCATTATTGTACGTAATCAAGGGACGATTTTCTTAGGCGGCCCACCACTGGTGAAAGCTGCAACAGGTGAAGTGGTCAGCAGTGAAGACTTAGGAGGTGGTGATGTGCATACTCGCCTGTCTGGTGTAGCGGATCATTTGGCTGAAAACGACGAACATGCTATTGCCATTGCTCGTAACATCGTAGCCAACCTGAATAAAACACCACATACGCGTGCAACAGAGATTGAAGAACCATTATTTGATGCAACAGAACTGTATGGTGTTGTGCCAAGTGATGCACGCAAACCATTCGATATTCGTGAAGTGATTGCGCGTATTGTCGATGGTTCACGGTTTGATGAATTCAAAGCTCGCTTTGGCACCACCTTAGTCACAGGTTTTGCCAAAATCTATGGCATGCCCGTTGGCATTATTGCCAACAACGGTATTTTATTTTCAGAGTCTGCACAAAAAGGGGCTCACTTTATTGAGCTCTGTACGCAGCGCAATATTCCCCTACTGTTCCTTCAAAACATTACTGGCTTTATGGTCGGTCGCCAATACGAAAATGAAGGCATTGCCAAAAATGGCGCCAAACTGGTCATGGCTGTTGCAACCGCAAATGTCCCGAAACTTACCCTTGTGATTGGTGGTTCATTTGGTGCAGGCAACTACGGTATGTGTGGTCGTGCCTATTCTCCACGCTTCATGTGGACATGGCCGAACTCGCGTATTTCAGTCATGGGTGGTGAACAAGCGGCAAGTGTATTGTCGACCTTAAAGCGTGATCAAATCGAAAAACGTGGCGAGTCTTGGTCTGCGGCAGAAGAAGATGATTTTAAACAACCTTTCCGTGACCAATTTGAACGTCAAGGCCATCCATATTATGCATCGGCGCGTTTGTGGGATGACGGTGTGATTGACCCTGCACAAAGCCGTCAGGTGCTCGGTTTAAGTTTAGCCGCAGCCTTAAATGCACCCATTCAACCGACCAAATTCGGCGTGTTCCGCATGTAGGAGATGAGCAATGAGCTTTCAATATTTACAACTCGAACAACGCGACCAAGTGGCAACGGTATGGATTAATCGTGCAGAAATGCATAATGCCTTCAATACTCAAGTGATTGAAGAACTGCACCGCTGCTTTAGCGAACTCAACACGCGTGATGATGTTCGTGTCGTGATTTTAGCTGGACGTGGCAAAAGCTTCTCTGCAGGTGCTGACCTGAACTGGATGAAAGAAGCGGGACAAGCCTCACAGGCTGAAAATGAAGCCGATGCATTGAAACTAGCGAAAATGCTACAAAGTTTAGCGACATTAAAACAACCGACCATCGCCCGTGTGCAAGGCATTGCTTTTGGTGGTGGCATGGGACTGGCTTCTGCCTGTGATATTTGTGTCGCAAGCAGCGATGCTAAGTTTGCAACCTCTGAAGTGCGCTTAGGTTTAGCCCCTTCAACCATTAGCCCTTATGTGATTCGTGCGATTGGTGCACGTCAGGCTTCACGCTACTTTTTAACCGCAGAGCGTATCTCTGCGGAGCAAGCCCTACACATTGGTCTGGCGCATGTAGTGGCCGATGCTGAACATCTGGATGAAAAAGTCGCAGAAATGGTCGATGCCTTACTTTTGGGTGGGCCAGAAGCACAAACGGCTTCAAAACAACTCATCCAAATGGTCGACCAGCAAGTGTTAACCGAAGCATTATTGTTGCAAACAGCACAACATATTGCCCATGTACGCCAAGGATCAGAGGCGAAAAGTGGCTTAAATGCTTTTTTAAATAAACACAGTCCAGTCTGGATCAAGACGACGGCATAACAACAAGAAAGGATATCGATATGTTTAATAAAATCTTAATTGCGAACCGTGGTGAAATTGCTTGTCGTGTGATCCGAACTGCAAAAAAAATGGGCATTGCCACCGTTGCAGTCTATTCAGATGCTGACGCTCAGGCGCAGCACGTGCAACAAGCCGACGAAGCCATTTATATCGGCGAATCCCCTGCTGCACAAAGCTACCTACAAATTGAACGTATTATTCAAGCTGCCTTAGACACAGGTGCTGAAGCAATTCATCCAGGTTATGGCTTTTTATCTGAAAATGACCAATTTGCCAATGCCTGCCAAAAAAACAACATTGTCTTTATTGGTCCACCTGTAGATGCCATTTTAGCTATGGGCCTCAAAGCCACTTCTAAATCCTTAATGGAGAAAGCAGGTGTACCGCTAACACCGGGCTACCATGGCACCAACCAAGATCCTGATTTTTTAAAACAACAAGCCGATACCATTGGCTACCCTGTGCTGATTAAAGCCAGTGCTGGCGGTGGTGGTAAAGGCATGCGCTTAGTTGATCGCGGCGAAGACTTTTTAAGCCATCTAGCTTCATGTAAAAGTGAGGCGCGTTCAAGCTTTGGCAATGACGATGTTTTGGTTGAACGCTATGTGGTACAACCGCGCCATATTGAAGTACAAGTTTTTGGTGATACACATGGTAACTATGTGCACCTCTTTGAACGCGATTGTTCGGTACAACGTCGCCATCAAAAAGTACTAGAAGAAGCACCTGCACCCCAAATGGCAGAACCAAAACTCGAAGCCATGCGCCAAGCCGCTATTGATGCAGCACGTGCAGTGGATTATGTCGGTGCAGGGACAGTTGAGTTTATTGTGGAACAAGACGGCACGGCGTATTTCATGGAAATGAATACTCGCCTGCAAGTTGAGCATCCTGTAACAGAGATGATTACAGGGCAGGATTTGGTGGAATGGCAACTACGTGTAGCTTTTGGTGAACCGCTGCCTAAACAACAACATGAGCTCAGTATTCATGGTCATGCATTAGAAGCGCGTGTCTATGCTGAAGAGCCTGAAAAAGGTTTCTTACCTGCAATTGGTAAAATCCACTACCTGCACTACCCTCAGCAAAATGAGCATGTCCGCGTAGACAGTGGCATTGTTGAAGGGGATGAAATCACGACCTTTTACGACCCAATGATTGCCAAATTAATTGTTTGGGCAAAGAATCGTGAAGCAGCACTCACGCAAATGCACCATGCACTGAGTCAGTTTCATGTCGATGGCTTGGGCAATAACATTGCATTCTTAGACCGTTTGGTCCGTTCAGAATCGTTTAAAACCGCCAACCTAGACACCAACTTAATTCAACGTGAAGAAGCTTTTTTACTGCAACACAATGAAACAGCCTCTTCAGAGCTCATTATCACGGCGGCATTGATTGAACTCTTGTCTCGCTTTGCCAGCAATAAAACAGCTGCAAATCCTGTATGGCAAGCCGAGTCTCTATGGCGTTTAAATATTAATGCCAGCTATGCCATTAAACTGGCACTAAACGATGAAGAACATAAAGTCTATTTCAGCCCAGCGGCAAAAGGCTTTACAGCAAAGTACGATGGACATAGCGTTTTCATTCAGGGTGAATTGTTAGAGGCACATGTAGCTAAAATTGAATGTGCAACAAGCAAAAAGACCTATGCTTATAGTTCAAATGCACACGGCCTAACCCTGTATGCAGAGGGTCAAAGCTATAAGTTTGCACATATTCAGCCTAACTTTAATACGGAAGATGATGCTTCTGATGCCAACAACTTAAAAGCACCAATGCCAGGTGTGATTACGCAAGTCTTGGTACAAAACAACAGCGCAGTAAAAAAAGATGATGTCCTCCTCACGCTTGAAGCGATGAAAATTGAATATTCAATTCGTGCTCCACATGACGGCATTGTCTCTGCGGCTTACTTCCAAGTCGGTGATCAGGTCAAAGCGGGTGATGAATTGGTTGAGTTTTCGAGCTTGGAAGGTGCCGCATGAGTGAATTTGTCAGAATTGTCGAAGTCGGGCCTCGAGATGGTTTGCAAAATGAAAAGACACCGCTCACCTTGGATGACCGTCGTAAACTGATTTTAGATTTAATGCAGACAGGACTCAGTGCCATTGAAGTGGGTTCTTGCGTCTCTGCAAAGTGGGTTCCACAAATGGCACAGAGTGATGAACTCTTTGCCAGCTTACCCAAAGATCCGAATATCAGTTTTAGTTTACTGACTCCGAACTTAAAAGGATTTGAGTCTGCTCTGGCAGTCGGCTGTCAGGAGGTTGCAGTTTTTACCGCAGCCTCCGAAAGCTTTACCCAAAAAAACATCAATTGCTCCATTGATGAAAGCTTTGAAAAATTTGCAGACATCATGACTGCCGCTAAAGCCCATAACATCAAAGTGCGTGGTTATGTGTCTTGTATTGTCGACTGCCCCTATGAAGGCGCAATTGCACCGAGCAAAGTTGCACACGTCAGTCAACGTTTGCTGGACATGGGCTGCTATGAAGTGTCCTTAGGTGAAACGATTGGCACGGCGACACCAGACCGCGTGAAAAAAGTCTGGCAGGCATGTTTAGCTGAAATGGATGCCGCGAATCTGGCAGGACATTTTCATAATACCTATGGCATGGCCATTGCCAATATTTACCAGTCTTTAGAACAAGGCATTCGCGTATTTGATTCGTCCATTGCAGGTTTAGGCGGCTGCCCTTATGCCAAAGGCGCATCGGGCAATGTCTCCACAGAAGACCTTTACTACCTACTCTCCAACATGGGTTATGACACAGGGATTGATCTTGATGCACTGATGATTGCCAGCCAAAACATCAGCCAAGTACTACAACGCACCAATCCATCTAACTATGCCAATGCCTACTGGCAAAAGCGCTGTGCCTAAGCCATTCAATTGATAACGAGAACACTATGGTCAATAAAGTTTATTCAAGTGCAAAGGATGCACTACAAGATGTGGTTCAAGATGGTCAAACCTTAGCGGTTGGTGGCTTTGGTTTATGCGGTATTCCAGAAAGTCTAATTACGGCCTTAAAACAAACGGGCGTGAAAAACCTCACCTGTATTTCAAACAATGCAGGCGTCGATGGTTTCGGCTTAGGACTCTTATTAAAAAGCAAACAAATCAAAAAAATGATTGCTTCCTATGTAGGTGAAAACAAAGAATTTGAACGTCAGTTCTTAAGTGGTGAGCTTGAAGTGGAGCTTACCCCTCAAGGCACACTGGCAGAAAAACTTCGTGCTGGAGGTGCAGGTATCCCTGCCTTCTTTACCGCAACAGGTGTCGGCACACTCATTGCCGAAGGCAAAGAAGAGCGTGAGTTTAATGGCAAACCTTATATTCTAGAAAACTCACTCACCGCTGACATTGCACTCGTGAAGGCATACAAGGCCGATACTGCAGGTAACTTAATTTTCCGTAAAACTGCACAAAACTTTAACCCTGTATGTGCGATGGCTGGAAAAGTCTGCATTGTCGAAGTTGAGGAAATTGTTGAAATTGGCGCTTTAGATCCAGACCAGATTCACCTGCCGGGTATTTATGTCAATCGGATTGTGCTGAATGCAAACCCTGAAAAACGTATCGAACAACTCACATTAAAAGAGGAGGCTTAACCCATGGCTTGGTCTCGTAATGAAATGGCACAACGTGCAGCGCTTGAGCTGGAAGATGGTTTTTATGTCAATTTAGGCATTGGCTTACCCACACTGGTGGCCAACTATATTCCTGAAAACGTCAACGTCTGGTTGCAGTCTGAAAATGGATTGTTAGGTATTGGCGAGTTTCCAACAGCCGAAACAGTCGATGCCGATTTAATCAATGCTGGGAAACAAACTGTTACTGCACGTCAGGGCGCCGCATTTTTCTCTAGTGCAGATTCTTTTGCCATGATCCGTGGAGGTCATGTCAATATCGCCATTTTAGGGGCAATGGAAGTCTCACAAAATGGCGATTTGGCCAACTGGATGATTCCGGGTAAAAAAGTCAAAGGTATGGGAGGCGCAATGGATTTGGTTGCTGGAGTACAAAAAGTGGTGGTGCTCATGGAACACTCTGCAAAAGATGGTACACCGAAAATTGTCGAGCAGTGTAGCCTGCCTCTGACAGGTAAAAATGTCGTACATCGCGTGATTACTGACCTCGGTGTCATGGACATTACGCAGGAAGGTGTGAAATTAGTTGAACTGGCGAAAGATGTCAGTTTTGAAGATATTCAAAAAGTGACAGGTGTTCCCCTCATCCGCTAATTCGACATCATTTATACAATAGAAAAATAATCCAATGCCTTTAAAGCAGCGATCCTGTTTTAAAGGCATTTCTATCAGCACGGATAGGCTGAATCAAAAATTCATACCTTATAGATAAAAATGGAATCAATGCATGGAAAACTCTCAAAATATTTTGCAACGTTTTGCACTAAGTGTCAGTGATTGGTCGGAGAAATGGTTTCCAGACTCTTATATTTTTGCCCTATTGGGTGTCGTGATCGTCGCAATTGCTTCCATCAGCATTGGCGCACCTGCCAAAGATGTCGCAGTGTCCTTTGGTGATGGTTTTTGGAGTCTGATCCCTTTTACCTTACAAATGTGTATGCTGATTGTGGTTGGTTATGTGGTTTCTGTTTCAAAGCCTGTAGAACTTCTGATTCAAAAAATGGCCCGAATTCCCCATAGTAGCCGCGGTGCGATTGTTCTTGTTGCGACAGTCAGTTTGTTAATTTCGCTGATTAACTGGGCCATGAGTACGGTACTGACTGCCCTGCTGGTGATTGCTTTAGCTAAACGCAAAGAACTGAATATGGACTATCGTGCTGCCGCTGCCGCCGCAATTATTGGTATGGGAGCAACCTGGGCCTTAGGTATTAGTTCTTCTGCGGCACAACTACAAGCCAACAAAGCCAGCCTGCCTGAATCGATTTACAATCTAACCGGTGTGATTCCCTTCACCGAAACCATTTTCTTACCTCAGTCGATGATCATGACGGCTGTGTTGATTATTGCCTCGATTGCTATTGCATTTTGGTCTGCACCCAAAGGGCAGGACATTAAAACCATTGATCAATTCCCCATCCAGTTTGAGGAAGAAGCTAAACCAACACCAACCACAAAACGTCCAGGAGACTGGTTAGAGAACTCGCCTTTATTGAGTATCTTGATTGTGCTCTTGGGTCTGGTTTGGATGTTCAATGAGTTCAGCAAAAGCAATCCGATCTTGGCTATTTCAAGCCTAAACACCTACAACTTTATTTTCCTCATGCTGGGTATTGCACTGCATGGTACGCCACGAAATTTCCTCAATGCCGTCACCAAAGCCGTGCCAGCGGTCTCAGGTGTTCTGATTCAGTTTCCGCTGTATGGCAGTATCGCCTTTATGATGACGCAAGCCTTGAACAGTCATGATTTGTCGCTATCACATTATATTGCTGAGTTTTTTGTTTCGATTGCCTCCAAAGAAACCTTTGCCATTGTGATGGGCTTATATTCTGCTATTTTAGGCTTTTTCATTCCTTCTGGCGGTGGTAAATGGATTATTGAAGCACCCTATGTCATGCAAGCGGCACATGATTTAAAAGTGCATTTAGGCTGGTCGGTGCAAATCTATAATGCTGCGGAGGCCTTGCCGAATTTAATCAACCCATTTTTTATGCTGCCAATGCTCGGCATTCTCAAATTAAAAGCCAAAGATGTGATCGGCTTTACCGTCACTCAATTAGTTTTCCATCTGCCTTTGGTGCTGTTCCTACTTTGGATTTTAGGCCGTAGCCTGACCTATATGCCACCTACCTTCTAAACGAGGAAAAAAACACAATCTAAATAAAAAAGGACGAATCATATTCGTCCTTTTCTCATTCTATAAATATTCAATAAAGCGTATTTTTAATGTAGCCCAATTAATTAAACACGTTATTTAAATACACAATGCGCTCATTGGTTTTTTGATTAAAGCACTTGGTATATTGCAATTGTTGATCTTGGGCACGTAAAGCATCATCCCAATATTGTGACTGCTTTTGATAGGTTTCTTTTTCACTATCCGTCATTTGGTAGACACTTTTTTGGGAAATCACTTTACAGTCCACATCACGCTTTTCAAACCACTCAGTTTGGTCTTGTTGTAGCTGCTGTTTTTGTTCCTCAGTGAAATTGTCCCAAGTTTGGTTCAGACGTTCCACCACTTTGACTTGGTCAGCATCCAATTCCTTCTTACGAATATTCATGGCTTTCTGTGCCAGTTCCATCTGCGCAACTTCTTGCTCATTATATTGTTTTATATTCTTTTGTATTTCTGCATTTTCTTTTTCATATGCCGCAAACTGAACCGCATGCTGCGTCACCAACACTACACCATCAATCACGCCATTTTGATTGGGTACATTCAGGCTAATGCCTTCTTTATCCGTTTTAATGATGTTATAGCTAAATGCACCTTGTAGCTGATCATTGTCTAAGTTGAGTGAATATTCACCCTCTTCTAAGACATCACGCAAAGTACTTTGATAACCGTCCTCACACTCTTCACATGGACGCGCTAAAAACGCATTTTCAGCACGTTTCTGTAACCCTTTCGGGAAAATCACCACCAACTGGCTTTCGCAGTCCAATTGCTTCGCTGTATCAGGCTTTTCTGTGGTCGTTGAAATCCCTTTAATTTCAAAGCGAATACCGTTATTAATCTGCGTTAATAATTTTTCATCGGCCTCATATTCACGGCTATCACGCAAACGGCGGTCTAGGGCTTTTAAGTATTCAGCTTTTAAATGCGCTTGGATTTGTTCGACATTGGCAGGAGCCGTACAACTCCAATCTGACATTTCTTGCGGTTCAGCAACCGTTTCTGTTTTATTCTCTGTTCGGTTACAAGCACTTAAAAATAAACTGCTCAAGATTAGACTGGCAAAAATTGTTTTCTTCATCATTGTTATAAAACCATAAGGCTGTTGTTTTTCGCAGCGTATTTAACCAAAAAATAAGCTTTTATGCGAGTAGCTATATAAAAGAACCCTGCCGTAGCAGGGTTAAAATATCGTTTAGTTGGCCTTTTCAACACCACGATCATCCACTTCACGCACCACACCCGAGTCTGTATTTAAAACCTCAAACTCGATACGGCGGTTTTTAAACTTGCCTTCATCAGTTTGATTGTCTGCTATTGGCTTTTCTTGACCATAACCAATCGCTCGCAACTGCG
Source organism: Acinetobacter sp. BMW17 (assembly GCF_001592855.1). NCBI lineage: Bacteria > Pseudomonadati > Pseudomonadota > Gammaproteobacteria > Moraxellales > Moraxellaceae > Acinetobacter > Acinetobacter sp. BMW17. Next base: position 83,208 of record NZ_LSOD01000025.1, on the reverse strand, counting down.
CAGGATCGACGCCTTTAAAAATTAAATAATCCACCACCGCTTGTGCCCGATTTTGCGACAAAGTTTTATTGACTGCCGCATCTCCCGTTGCATCTGTATGCCCTATCACGGTAAGTTTGACTTGCGGTGCTTTTTGCATCAGCGCTGCGGCCTGATCCAAGATCGACTTATTGACATCAGGTATCGTCGATGAAGCTGTATCAAAGTTAATAATTTGCAAATTCAATGCCGTGGCAACATCTAATGCTCGAACTTGCTCAGGATTAATTTCTGCCAGCGCACGCTCAGCATCACTAATACTGGTATCCACGGCACGGTTTACATCCAGTGGTTGCTGCGTCACAACTGTCATATTACGCAGTAAAGGTTTAATTTGATCTGCCACTTTAAGTGCATTGGCTGGATCTTGTGATTGAATCGATAACTGATTGCCAAACCATGTTAAATTTATATTTGGCACACCTTTCAATGCACTGATTACACTGGGTATCGCATCTTGGTCGATAAATTCAGTGTGATACATACTCTGCATATCTGCACCACAGCCGATGCTGTTATTAAAAATTTGCTTTACTTCTTTTTGCAAAATTTCAACATAAGCCGCATTGGCTGAGAAAATTTGGCAAGTGACCAAATCTCCTGTTGCCCCTGTGGTGATTTGAAATTTAGCAGGTTGGCTGGCATTCACATTTGCAGCAGGTGCTGTTTCAGTTGTGGCCTTTTCGGTACAGGCTCTAAAAATAAAAGCAAACAATGCCGCAAAAATAATTAAAGCCAAAACTGGCAGTAAAAATGACCGTTTCTCATCTACTTTTGTAGCATGTACGCTTGCAGGTGCAACATGTGTAGATTGTCCTTGTAAGATATTTACCCCCAATCCGGCCAGTAATGCAGTTGCCCACTCAGGTAAGGCACGACTAATGGAATCTGTGTTGACCTGTAGTAAATGGGAAATCGCTTCAGGTTCTGAAGAACCAGCCTCTGTCGTTAAAAATGCTAATGCAGGTGTAATCGAACGGCTCAAGGTACTTTCAATTTCATCTGCGGATGCTGCTCCGCGAACATGCTCCAAAAACTGTTGCTTGAGACTAACATTCGATGTAAAAGCATCATTAAGACGTGGATTCAACTGCTGTTGAAATGCAGGAATCAGTTCAGACTTTGACTTTAATATAGACAGTAAAATTGGTAAAAAGGATTGAATTGCTTGATTCTTTTCAAGTAAATGTTGTGTATCACCCTCTAAAACAATTGCAGAGACATTTTGTTTTAGTAAATCCATAAAATCGACATTCATGAAGTCTTACCCCACTTTTTCTCATTGTTTTCATCGTCATTTTTCAGTTTATCTGTTCATTTTTTATACTTTGTAAAATATTGTATTTGCATCAGTTTTACCTAGGCCCAATAAAAAAGCCAGCCGAAGCTGACTTTTTTTGGATATATTTCTTACTCTAAATAGTAAATTTTCTGACGTAGTTCGTTTACACGTTGATTAGTCATTGTTGCCTCACAATTTAAGCGGGCTACTTCTGAATTATCTACATTTGTACTTTCCAATTTGCACTCAAGCTCACGCTTCTTCAACCAAATCCTTTGTTCATCAAGTAATTGATCACGAATCTCCTTCGTTGTAGCATTCCAAACAAGGTTTAGATTTTCATTGGCAGCGTCAACTTTAGCTTTAGCTTCATCGACCAAAACAGATTGATACTCTTTGGCTGTTGCCTCTTGATCAGCAGCAGCTTGTAATGCTTCTTGCTTAGCAACTTCTACTGCATTTTGACGCGCATTTTTAATCAAAGAATCAACTGCAATATCTCGAACAAAGTAGGCTAGTGCTTCAGAGTTTTCTAAAGTGACAAAAACTTTATCTCCGCTATCAGTCGGTTGTACTAAATAATCAATGTCCTTTTTCAATTGGTTCATTTCAAAAGACAAATCCGCAAGCACTGCCGATTGAGTAACATTGCTTTCTCCATAAATTTCACGAGCTGCATCAGCATCTTTAACAAGTTGTTCTGGTAGTTTTACGATAAATTCAGTAACACAATATTGTTTATTGCTATTAGGGTCTGAGTTATTAGTTCTCACATTAGTCACATTAAATGTAACTTGTTGCAACGTACTACGGAGTTTCCCCATATCGATCGTTATATTTTCATTTTCGATCAAACTTTTTACACGCTCTGTCGCTGCATCACTTACAACTTTACTAAAACTTTCAACAACTAATTTTTTTGCTGCTTCATTGTCACATTTAACAGCTCCACTTGTTAAATTTTGAACTTTATCGCAGCCCCCGAGTAAAATACTACCTGCAATAATAAATAATAGAATTATTTTCATAGTGAACCCAACTATTTGAAATATATATAGATCATTAAAAAATTAGTTAACTATTCTGCATAATAGTTAGCAGCTTCTGCAGCCGCATCAGCCGCTTGAACTGCTTCAATTGCAGTAGTGTCCATAGGCTCAGCATAGGTAGACTCAGGCACAACAGCTTGCTTATTCGCTTCTATATTACGAATCTCATTTTTTTCAATTTGAGGCTTTAAAAATGCATAAGTCAAAGTATCAGACAGCAATGTTTGAAGATTTGAAGTATTTTTCATATGTGCAAAAATTTTTTTGCCACTATCTGCAGGTTGTAATTGGTATTCAAGTACTAGATTAATTTTATTATTCTCATAATCAAGCCCAATATCATCAGCTTGAGACTCAACACTCCAACGATCTACTTTATTTCTAGCTTCATCTGATTTTTTAATTAAATCAGATGGTAATGTCACTGTTAAATCAACCGAGCAAGTCGTTTTCGGGCTATGTGGATCAATGAAATCTGTACGACTATCAGCTAAAACATATTGAATAGTCTGAGCCGATAGCTTTAATTTGGCAGGATCTAAATCATTAATTTGGCTTTGACGAATTAAGTCTTTTAACTGACTCTCTAGAGAGTTGTTTAGATCATCTTTTAATGCTTGATAAATTAAACTGTTTGCAGTTTCATCGTTACATTTTACATGTTGATCAAATAAACTATTACAGCCAGCCAAACCCAAAACAGTTATCGATAAAATTAATTTTTTTGCAGTATGTCTCATTATTACCCCCTTAGTTTTTGCAGAAGTATAATGAAACATCACATAAAAATACAATAAAAAAGCTGATAAAATACCAGCTTATTTATTTGTTATAAAAAGATTTTTTATTAAAACTAAATAATAAACACCCTTTCTACTTTACCTTTCACCACTTGATTGATCAAAGGCGTATTTTTACCTTGCGACAAAATATTGTCTTTATTCACAATCCAGTCTAACTCAGGATCAACCAACACCCAGCCAGCTTCAGCAGCCCAACGTTCAAGCATATTGGCTACCGTGGCAGGTGCAATCGTGACTTTTTCGACCCATTCCAAAGGACTAAATAAACCTTCACGCACCAATTGCACACCGAAAGCTACATAGGTATCAAAAGCAGTAATGCCTGGCTGTGTTTCAGCAAATGGTGCTAGCTTTGCAGAGCTGCTCAGCGGTTCGTGATGCGTACAAATCGCGTCGATCACGCCACTTTTCACACCTTGGCGAAGGAGCTCTTTATCCGACTCAGCACGTAGTGGTGGACGGACATGTGCAAGTGAGTTGAAGCCATCAATCAACTGATCCGTTAAATGCAGCTGATGCATCGCCACATCACATGTGACTGGCAGGCCTTTATCTTTGGCAATTTTGATCAAATCGACAGAAGCGCCTGTAGACAATAAGCCAAAGTGAGCACGAACACCCGTCGCTTCAATCATTAACAAATACTTGGCAATTGCAATGGTTTCGGCAATCGCAGGGATGGTTGGTAAGCCCTGACGCGATGCCACAAAGCCCTCATGGACACAGCCATCTTTAGCAATTTGCGGTTCTTCTGCATAAAACACCACCGTCATACCAAGGCCAGTTGCGTATTCTAAAGTGCGCAGCACCACATCGTCATCTGCAAAAGGCGCATTGGCATTTGAAACAGCTGTACAACCGCCCTTTTTAAGACCCGCCATATTTGCAGGTTGGTTGCCTTGTAAGCCTTGGGTTTGAGCACCAATCACTTCAAGATAAATACCGCCATCCAGCATCGCTTTTTCCATCAGACCATGAATCAAAGCACCATTGTCTTGCACAATCGGTTTTGAGTCTGGCGGTGTAAACACATGCAAAATACCATTTTCACGCGCAGCACGACCTTCTGATTTTAATGTCCCGTGCTGTTGCTGACCTGGCTCACGTAGGCGTGCACATAAGTCCACCATGGTTGGCATCAACCACTTGCCTTGACCATCAATCGTTTCAGTGACATTAGCTGCTTCAGCAACCAGCTTGCCATTTTCGATATACACTGTTTGAACCGCATCTGTTTGATGAATTGGGTCAAGAACACGTACATTTTCAATTTTTACAACAGTCATGACTTATTCCTTATACCGCAATCGCGTCTAACAAACCTTGCTCTTGCAGTTGACCTTGCATTGCAAGCGCCAAAACTGCCATACGTACAGCAATTCCGTTGGTCACCTGATTTAAAATCACAGACTGTGGACCATCGGCAATACTGGAATCAATCTCTACACCACGGTTCATAGGTCCCGGATGCATCACGATGCAATCAGGTTTTGCCATTACCAGACGTTCTTTGTTTAAACCGTACATTTTGTAGAATTCAGCTTGAGATGACAGCGCAGGCGAATCAATGCGTTCATTTTGAATGCGTAAGGTAATAATCACGTCGCAGTCTTGAATCCCTGCTTCCATGTTATTAAATAAACGTACACCTTCACCATATTCATCAAAGCCGTATGGCAGCAATGTGTTCGGTGCAATTACACGAATGTCTTTACATCCCAGTGTTTGTAATGCAGCAACATCTGAACGCGCCACGCGTGAGTGTTTAATATCACCAATGATGGCAATTGAAATATCTTCAAATTTCTTTTTGGTTTCACGGCGAATGGTCAGCATGTCCAACATAGCTTGTGTTGGATGCGCATGACGGCCATCACCTGCATTGATAATTGCAACATGCGGACAAACGGTTTGGGCAATAAAATGTGCCGCACCCGACGAAGAATGACGTACCACAAAAATATCCGCAGCCATCGCTTCTAAGTTCCACAAAGTGTCTCTGAGCGTCTCCCCTTTGGAAGTACTTGAACGTGCGATATCGATATTTAATACATTTGCAGAAAGACGCTTTGCCGCTGCTTCAAAAGTGGTACGAGTACGGGTTGAGTTTTCAAAGAAAAGGTTCATTACCGTTCGACCTTCTAAGAGGTTGTTGGTAATCAGCTGATTTTGGTCATTAAAAAAGGACTGCGCGGTGTCCAATATTTTTGTAAGAGTTTCTTTAGAAAGGCCTTCGATGGTGAGGAAGTGTTTGAGATGACCATCTTGGTTGAGTTGAATCTGACTCGGAGTATGCAATGCTGCCAAGTGCATGAGAGATTCCTTGTACGTTAAGTTAACGCATTATACAGATTTTCTTTTTGATTTGGACCTCAGTTTAAAACAATTGCCTTAATTATCATCGGCTTCAAAACTAAGATTATGAAATTCTTATCTATTATTTCAACCAGTTAAATTAAACCATCAAAGGCTAAATTAGCCAAATTCAGAGTTCATCAAATTGCTATAAATATCAATTCTATAGAGTTTCTTATCTCATTTATCCCAAGCGGACATTTAAAAAAGCTCTCTTGCGAGAGCGATCCAACTTCAGCGATTCTTATCGTAAAGCGCCAATATAGTGATGTGACACTTGGGCACGGTAGATTTCTTCTTCAGTGGCTTCCAACTCATGTCGTGTCGTGTCGCCCTGTTTAGGTTTTTCGACCACGGCGGTTTCTTCATAGTTAAAAACATCCATGACACTGTCTAAACGACTCACCAATCGAATCAGTTCAGCATCTTCTGTACTTAAAGCAAGCTCTGCCATCTGACGTGCATAACTTGGATTTTCCACCAAATACATCACATCAATTACACGCCCCGATACACGGCGCAGACGTGCATAAAGTAAAGTTGCAATTGAAAAAGCATCAGCATGACTTACAACACCGCGATCTAACTTGGTCGACATATTCATCCCCTTTCAAGTGAAAAATATTTACTAACGATCTATCAGAAATCAGTCAGCAAATTAAACTTGCAAGGATTTAGCAAAATACGTACCAAAAACGTTATTGTTCACATGGTGATTCATTTATTTTGATATTTCCGCTGAGTAGAGGCATATTTAAAAAACCATTCAGAGGCAAAATACGTTAAACTTTAGCGAGTTTATTTTGTTTTATTTTGGTCTCTCAAATTTATGAAAACCGCTTCGCGTTTAAGCAGCTATTGGGTTACGTGTGCCGATGGCTTAGAAACCTTACTCCAAGATGAATTAGAAGGTTTAGGTGTTCAAAACATTGAACGTTTTCCTGGGCGTTTAGTTTTCAAAGGTACACTGGAACATGCCTATCGCATTTGTATGTGGTCGCGTCTTGCTTCGCGTGTACTTACCCCCATTCATGTCCATGAACTGGAATTTAGCCATGACGCACGTGATGTTGCTGAAGAGCTCTACGAAGGTGCAATGAACTTTGATTGGTCGCTGATTTTTGCACCACAAAGCACCTTCGCCGTTCGTTTACATATTGAACGTGAAATTAAGGTGAACAGCCAGTTTGCAACTCTACGTGTAAAAGACGGTATCGTGGATTCATTCATGGAAGCTGTTGGTAAGCGTCCAAGTATTGATATTAAGCAACCTGAAATTACCATTTATGCACTCGCAGGAAAAACTGAACACACCTACTGTTTAGACTTATCTGGTGATTCATTACATAAACGTGGCTACCGTCGTTATATGACCGATGCCCCAATTAAAGAAAACTTAGCCGCTGCGATTTTACAAAAAGCTAAGCTCCTTGCAAAAAGACCCGATATTTTCCTTGACCCAATGTGTGGTTCTGGGACGTTTATTATTGAAGCATTGATGATGCTGACTGACCGCGCACCTGGTTTAGTTCGTCGTTTCGGTTTCAATGGCTGGAATGGCCATGACCATGATCTGTGGATGAGCATTAAAGCGGAAGCTGCTGAACGTCATCAAACAGCCTTGGAACAACCTCTCCCTAAGTTCTACGCATTTGACGCAGACTGGGAAGCGGTAAAAGCCACCAAGCAAAATATTATTGCTGCTGGTTTTGAACGTGTACTTGAACAGATCCAAATCGAAGAACGGACTTTGGCGGACTGGCCGAACTTTGACGCCGAAGGAAAAACAGCCTTTATTGTGACCAACCCACCTTATGGTGAGCGTTTAGGTGATAAAGCTTCAAACCGTGCTTTATATTTAGGCTTATCTGCTTTACTGCAAAAGAACTTCCCAAATCAAACCGCAGCACTTATCGCAGCAGCCGTTGAGCAAGCCGATGTATTGGCGCTGAATGACCCGCAAACCATGCGTTTGATGAATGGTAAACTGCCAATTTACGTGCGTTCAGGTTCAGTTAAACCTGTTGCAGTGATCAAGCCGTTCTTGGAAACATGGCAACCGCAACAGTTTGAAGCAATTGAAGGCGCTGAAGACTTTGCTAACCGTTTACAAAAGAACATGCAGACCTTAAAGAAATGGGCAGTGAAAGAAAACATTCACTGTTTACGTTTATATGATGCTGACCTCCCTGACTTTAATGTCGCGGTTGATTTGTATGGCGAACGCTTACATGTCCAAGAATATGCGCCACCTAAAACAATCGATCCTGAAAAAGCCAAAAAGCGTTTCAACCTTGCTTTACAGGCAATTCGTGCGGTGACAGGTTTAGGCCGTGATGCGATCTTTATCAAAACGCGTGCTCGCCAAGAAGGTAAAACTCAATATACCAAGCAGAGTACGGCTTCGAAGCGCTTTATCGTACAAGAAGGCAAAGCAAAAATCTTAGTGAACTTAACTGATTACTTAGATACTGGCTTGTTCTTAGACCACCGTCAAATCCGTCTACGCATCGCACAAGAAGCGCGTGGTAAGCACTTCTTGAACTTGTATAGCTATACCTCTACAGCCAGCTTACATGCAGCTTTAGGCGGTGCGGCAAGTACAACCAGCGTCGATCTTTCAAATACATATTTGAACTGGTCTAAAGAGAACTTCGTCTTAAACGGCTTAACGGTCGATCATGCCGATGAACAACATCAGTTCTTTGCCAGCGACTGTTTTGAGTGGTTAAAAGAAGGTCATGAACAGTATGAGCTGATCTTTATTGACCCACCAACCTTCTCAAACTCGAAGAAATTCTACGGTACCTTTGACGTACAACGCGACCATTTATCATTGCTTAAACGTGCAATGAACCGTTTAACCACGGACGGTACTTTGTACTTCTCGAACAACTATCGTGGTTTTGAAATGGACGAAGAAATTTTGGCGTTCTTTGATGTCGAAGAAATCACCCAAGAGACGATTGGGCCAGATTTCAAGCGCAATCAGAAAATTCACCGTGCTTGGAAAATTACCCACCCAAAAAACTAATGCACTGAAGATGAAATACCAGCAGCTCTTTCATCTTCGCTAAATTTTGCATTAGACAATTTTCAGATATAAAAAAGGGACGAAATACGTCCCTTTTATTATGTTAGATCATCATATTTTGCATTATTCAGTCAGGAAATTGGTTTGCCCATATTTGTAATCAACTGACATTTTCATGACATTCCCTTCACGTTTCACCTGCCCTGAACTCTGCATCGTCGAAAGCATGCTTTCGATCTCTTGATCAGACATGCTGATGCCTCCTTTTTGCAGATAATTATTCATGATGCGCGAGATCATATTTTTATCAAACTGAACATCTGCTTTGTATTCCATTAAACTTGGTATCATTTTCACCATACCCATCACCGTTGATTGATGACTCGGCATAATACGCCCCGTCACATTCACCTGCGCAACACCGTCCCCAATAGCAAATTGGTTCTCTTTGGATTCAAAACGGAAACCTTCATTGATCACTGCCAACAAAGCAGGCTCCATATCTTTTTCCATTGCCTCTTTTGCCAAACAACTGTTTTCACTTTTCGCCAAAATATCAAACAACGTCTGCAATTTTTGTCGGTTTATATCGAGTACATTAAAATTAAACTGTACGTTTTGGACAGCGGGCGCTGAAGGCATTTTCATTTCATCTAGACGCAATAACATTTCAGTGTTTACAACTCGGTCTGTCAGTTCACTTTGCGTTTCTATACTAAAATTCTTTAGTTCGGCATTGGTAGGTTTATTGATATCTCGATCTGACATTTTCAGTAGATCCATCTTAATTTTGGTTTCACCCGCCTCAAGATACTCACCATTCAGCCCTTGGTTACTTTCTAGCTTTAGCCCCACCATTTGCAAATGTATATTTGGATCAGTGACTGTTAAATTTGGAATTTCAAGCTGCAAATCCAGTATCTTAAGCTGTTGTTCGATCGGTTTTGCCCGAAACTTTAATGTCATCGGGTCTAATCTAGACTGGAGTTGAGCCTCATTGCGGGTAATCACTGGCGTAGTCAAGGTACTATTCAAAGTCCCTAACCAGTTCACTTTGCTTTGTACTTTAAGTGGTTCCTTCAACAAAGACTGAAGTGCACCGGGTGCCTGAGTAATGTTAATATCTGAATGAATCGCATATCCATTCCAACTCCGTTGAATATGATCCTGCCCCTTCAATTGGATCACTTCTTTCGGTTTGCATGGGTCTAGGACTAATTCAGCGGTCCAGTTTGCACTGCCATTTAAAGCCCCCATTTGAAATTGTTGATATTGCAACTTTAAATCATTCGACTGTTTGGTGCTGTGTTGATAATAAGCCTTCAAACTTTTATCCGCATAAAGATTCCCCCCTACTGCGACCACAGCAAGCGTAAGTACGCCTCCAATACCCCACTTCAATTGAGTCATTTCTTCTATCTCAAGTTGTTTGTTTTTTATTAAAATAAATTATAAAGAGAATCCTTAAATAAAGATAATTGTTTTGCAAATGAATCACTTAGATGCCATACCTATCACATAAATGTAAAAACTTACGTCACATTTTTGCTTAAAAGTGTCATCTTTTAACATTTCTGTCCCGCAATAAAAAACCCAGCCGAAGCTGGGTTTTTTAGTTTCAATGAACCATTTAAACGATTAACTCATTTTCACTTTGTCAAAGCTCAACTGACCATCATGTGCAGTGATCATAATATTGTCTCCAGCCACATAGTAACCCGACAATATTTTTTGCGCTAAGTTGTTTTCAACCTGTTGTTGGATGGCACGTTTCAATGGGCGAGCACCGTAAACAGGGTCAAAACCAGCGTCAATCAATAAGTCAAAGGCTTGATCATCCACCGTTAAGCGCATATCTTTTTCAACCAAACGATCACGTAAACGATCCAATTGAATATCCGCGATACCACGAATTTGCGCCTTTTTAAGTGAATGGAAAATCACTAACTCATCAATACGGTTGATAAACTCTGGACGGAAATGTTGCGTCACGGCATTCATCACCACTGCTCGCACTTCTTCATCCAAAGGATTATCACCCAACTCACGCACATCACTCGAACCTAAGTTCGATGTCATGACGATCACGGTATTTTTAAAGTCAACCACGCGACCTTGTGAATCCGTTAGACGACCATCATCCAACACTTGGAGCAAGATGTTAAACACATCAGGATGTGCTTTTTCCACTTCATCGAACAGCACGACACTATACGGTTTACGACGTACAGCTTCGGTTAACACACCACCTTCTTCGTAGCCAACATAACCAGGAGGTGCACCCACCAAACGGCTGACAGAGTGTTTTTCCATAAACTCGGACATGTCGATACGAATCATGGCATCGTCACTATCAAACAAGAAGTTTGCCAGTGCTTTGGTCAACTCTGTTTTACCAACACCAGTTGGACCCAAGAATAAAAACGAGCCGCTTGGTCGGTTGGGATCAGACAAGCCCGCACGCGAACGACGAACCGCATTGGATACTGCAACTACAGCATCATCCTGCCCAACGACACGGTTATGTAAGAACTCTTCCATATGGAGAAGTTTCTCACGTTCACCTTGCATCATTTTAGCCACTGGAATGCCCGTAGCAGCGCTAACGACTTCTGCAATTTCATTGTCAGTGACTTTGTTACGCAGTAGTTTTGGCTCTTCTTTTTCCTCAACGACTTCTTCTTCATTGAGACGTTTTTCCAGCTCTGGAATCACACCATACTGAAGACGCGACATTTCACCCAAGTCGTTTTCACGCTGCGCTTTTTGCAACGCAATACGCGCCTGATCCAATTCAGCTTGAACTTGTTTAGTGCCTTCAACTAAGGTTTTTTCAGCTTTCCAAACTTCTTCTAAATCATTGTATTCGTGTTGAACTTCGCTAATTTGCTTTTCAAGATGAGCGACTTCAGCACGACTACCTGCATCTTCATCTTTTTTCACTGCTTCAAGTTGCAGTTTCAATTGAATCAAACGTCGCTCAAGTTTATCCAAAGCTTCTGGCTTAGAGTCCAGCTCCATTTTGATACGAGAAGCCGCTTCATCAATTAAATCAATCGCTTTATCAGGCAATTGACGGTCAGTGATGTAACGATGTGACATTTTCGCTGCTGCAATGATGGCAGAGTCTAAAATTTTCACACCATGGTGCACTTCGTAACGCTCTTTCAAACCACGTAAAATCGCAATGGTGTCTTCCACACTTGGCTCATCGACCAAGACTTTTTGGAAACGACGCTCTAGTGCAGCATCTTTTTCAATGAATTGGCGATATTCATCTAATGTGGTTGCACCAACACAGCGTAGCTCACCACGTGCCAGAGCAGGTTTGAGCATATTACCTGCATCCATCGCACCATCGCCTTTACCAGCGCCTACCAGCGTGTGTAATTCATCGATAAATAAAATGACTTCACCATCTTGTTTAGACAAATCTTTCAGTACTGCTTTTAAGCGCTCTTCAAACTCGCCACGATATTTAGCACCCGCAAGCAATGAACCCAAATCTAAGGATAAAACACGTTTACCTTGTAGGCTTTCAGGCACTTCGCGGTTAATAATCCGCTGTGCCAAGCCTTCAACAATGGCTGTTTTACCCACCCCTGGTTCACCAATCAACACTGGGTTATTTTTGGTACGACGCGACAAAACTTGAATGGTACGACGAATTTCATCATCACGCCCAATCACAGGATCTAACTTACCTGCAAGTGCGCGTTCAGTTAAATCAATGGTGTATTTATTCAGAGAATCACGTTGATCTTCATGATTGTTGCTCATGACTTTCTCATCACCTCGAATTTTTAAAATGACTTTGCGTAAGCTGTCTGCTTGTACGCCCACGCTGTTGAGTAGCGTTTTAGTTGTCCCCACTTCGGCCAAGGCTTGCATCACCCAATCGGTAGACAAAAACTCATCGCCTGCTTTTTGCGCAAAACTATCTGCCAAATTCAGCGCTTTAACTGCCTCTGAACTTAAGTTAACGTCTCCTGTAGGATTCGTCAGTGTTGGTGCATCAGCTAGTGCTTGTTTTAATTTGCTTTGTAAAGCAGGTAAATTGGCACCCGCTTGTTGCAACAAACTCAGATTGGAGGTTTCATCTAACAATGTTGATAAGATATGAATACCTTCAATTGAGGTATGGTCTTTCCCCACTGCAAGTGATTGAGCATCTGAGAGAGCTTGCTGTAAGCGGTTTGTGAATTTTTCAAATCGCATTTTTGTTTTCCTCACAACAAATTTCGAACTTGATGGATATATGGGAACAATTGCTCAAAATTCAATTCAAATTTAATTAATTTTTCTACATTTTAACTTATTTTTCATTAGTTTATCTTGATAATAAACTCATAAGACTCGGTTATAAGATGGGCCTTATAAGCCTTATTTTCAAGCGCCAACTCACATTATTTATATATTAAAGACCACGACGACCTATCAATAAGTGACAACCAAAATCATTTGAGCAATTATTAACCAAACAAGCAACGCATTTTTCTATTTATTCGTGTGATGAATTGTGTCCCAGTTTACGGAATCAAAACAAAAGCGTGAAGCATGAAAAAGGCCGATCACTAGATCAGCCTCAAATGACTTAAAAGTCAGCGTTTAATTTGCTTCAATAATCTCAAAATCATGGGTGATTTCAACCCCACCATCCATCAACATTTTGCTCGCAGAACAGTACTTTTCTGCCGATAATTCCACGGCTTTTGCGACTTGTTTTTCCTTCACCGTATGACCAGTAATCACGAAATGTAAGTGGATTTTTGTGAACACTGCAGGGATGCTATCTGCCCGCTCTGCCTTGAGTTCACAGCGTACATCGGTAATTTCTTGGCGTGATTTTTTAAGTATGGTCACGATGTCAAAAGAGGCACAACCACCCAGTCCCGTCAGGATCAATTCCATTGGTCTTGGACCACGGTTTTCACCACCATATTCTGGCGATCCATCCATGATAACACTGTGACCACTTTGAGTTTTTGCTTCGAAAGCAACATTCTCTAACCAATGAACAGTTGTTTGCATTGCAAGTACCTAAAAAAAGCTATAGATTGACGAAGTGACTGTACACTAACATAAATTGAGTTGATAAGGAATTTCAGCTCTGACTGTGTGACAAGTTCACCCTAGGTCTGTGCGATCTATATTTTATCCATTTTCGGAACCGTTAGCATGACTTCAAGCTTTTCACAATTAAGCACTGATGCGCTGTCTCCAGGTCAACTCCCCGAGTCAGTCAAAGCATTATTAAAACGCGCATATATTAATCGTTATCCTAAGCGTACCACCATCGTAGATGCAGGCTCAGAATCTAAATCTTTATATTTGATTTTAAAAGGTTCTGTCTCCATTATTCTGCGTGAAGACGATGAACGTGAAATCGTGGTCGCTTATTTAAATGCGGGTGATTTTTTTGGGGAAATGGGTCTATTCGAAGCAAACTCACAACGTACTGCAGAAGTGCGTACCCGTGATGTCTGCGAAATTGCTGAAGTGACTTATGAAAACTTCCATGAGCTCAGCAAACAATACCCTGACCTAAGCTATGCAGTATTTGCACAGCTAGTTCGCCGTTTAAAAAATACCACTCGTAAAGTGACTGACCTTGCATTTATCGACGTTTCAGGTCGTATTGCGCGTTGCCTAATCGACCTATCTTCGCAACCTGAAGCGATGATTTTACCAAATGGCCGCCAAATTCGTATTACGCGTCAAGAGATTGGACGTATTGTCGGTTGTTCACGTGAAATGGTTGGTCGTGTTTTGAAAACACTCGAAGAGCAAGGCATGATCGAAACTGATGGTAAAGCCATCTTAATTTTTGATGCCTCTTTAGAAGAGTCAAAAGCGAATGCTGATGACTATGAAGACGAAGAATAAGACTTTTCTTCGTAGCTGATACAGCCAAAAGCAAATCTTAGGATTTGCTTTTTTTATGTCTTTAAATCTATTGCTGTTTTCACTAAATCCTGCTTTGACAAAATCATGACAAACTTTGTAAAAATAGTGATTTAACCTACTGGGCATAACTGTGTAACCTAATTCGACCGAAAAAGTGCAGTCCATAAAAGGAAATGTTGAATGCAATTTAAACCCTTAGCCAATACAGGCATTTTGGTTCCTGAAATTTGTCTCGGCACCATGACCTTTGGTGAGCAAAACACTCAAGCTGAAGCCTTTGGACAACTTGATTATGCTTTAGCGCAAGGCATTAACTTTTGGGACACTGCTGAAATGTACCCTGTTCCTCCAAAACCTGAAACCCAAGGTGCGACCGAAAATATTATTGGTCAATGGATTGCCCAGCGCGGCGGTCGGGACAAGTTATTTCTAGCCTCTAAAATTGCGGGGCCATCTCAAGGTGGTAGTCATATTCGTGATGGACAGACTCGTTTTAATGCAAGCGACATTTCTTCTGCCCTAGATGGCAACCTAAAGCGTTTACAGACCGATTATATTGATTTATATCAGCTACACTGGCCACAACGCCCAACCAACTTTTTTGGCAAATTAGGCTATGAAAACAGTGAAGCCCAAAACACGCAAACCGTGACCTCTTTACAAGAAACACTACAAGCATTAGAAGCAGAGATTCAAAAAGGGCGTATTCGTTATATTGGTTTATCTAATGAAACACCATGGGGCACCATGAAGTTTCTACAAATTGCAGAGCAGCTTGGTCTATCTAAATTTGTCAGTGTGCAGAACCCATATAGCCTATTGAACCGTACTTATGAAATTGGCATGTCAGAAATTGCGAAATATGAAGGCGTTGGTTTACTCGCTTACTCCCCACTCGCTTTTGGCTATCTCACAGGTAAATTCCGCAATGGTGCACGCCCAGCGAATGCTCGCGTGACGCTTTTCAGCCGCTTTAGTCGTTATAGCAACCCAGAGAGTGAATGGGCAACAGAACAGTATGCACAGCTGGCTGAACATCACGGTTTAACGCCGACGCAACTGGCTTTAGCCTTCATCAAGCAGCAGTTTTTTGTGACCAGTACGATTATTGGTGCGACCAACTTAGACCAGTTGAAAGAAAATATCCAAGCCTTTGAGATAGATTTATCGGAAGAAGTTTTACAGGGTATTCAAGCTATCCATCAGCAACAACCTAATCCTGCGCCATAGATATTTCTTAGTTAGCTGTTCAGGTGAAGCACGACTTCACCTGTCACAAATAATTGATGATTTTCAAAATCATCAACTGACATTAAAAAAGGACGCCTTAGCGTCCTTTTTTACTCAAAGATAAATTAACGTCTTTGATTATAAACCGCTTGAGCAGCAGCTAAATTCTTACGCATTGCTTCAATACGTTGACTATTTGATGGGTGTGTCGACAGGAATGAAGAACCACCTGCTCCATCAAGCTTATTCATTTTTTCCCACAGACTAATTGCGGCTTGAGGGTTATAGCCTGCTTTAGCCATCAACATTAAACCACCTTGGTCTGCACGACTTTCTAAGCTACGTGAGTAAGGCAAACCAATACCAATTTGACTACCTAGCTGCGCTGCTGCTGAACCTGTTTGACCGACACCTGCCGCACTTAAACCAATACCCAATGCCAAATCCGTTAATGCCTGCGCACCCACTTTACTCTTCGAGTGCTCTTCTAAAGCATGCACCATCTCATGTCCCATCACCGCTGCAATTTCAGCATCCGTTAGGTTCAATTTATCGACAATACCTGTGTAGAATACTACCTTACCACCAGGTGCAACATAGGCGTTGACCTGATTTGACTTAAGTACTGCCAACTGCCAGTCAAATTTCGTTCCAGTTTGATTCATTTGATCGGCATATGGCTTCAAGCGATTGAATACACCATAAATACGCTTATAGGTCGTAGATGAGGTATCTAAGGTCTTTGTGCTTCGCGCTTCATTCACAGTTTTGTTGAAGCCTTGGGTTGCTGCTGCATTTAATGTTGCAGTGTCTGCACCTGCCACTTCCGCAAAAGTTGCACAACCTGAAATGGTAACCACACTCGCTGCACACAAACTCATTAATATTTTATTTTTCATTATTGCTTAACTCCATCCATCTCAAAGCATTTTACATAATGTGCTGAATTATATTGAATAGATTTAAAGTGTTAAATATCATCACCGCGTTTTATCATAGCAATTATGTAAAAATATCTTCACAATTAAGCACAATAAGCCAAATTTCCGCGCTAGAGCGATATCTACACACCACCTTAAACCTACTTACATAAACTGAATCAAAAGCCAATAAACCAAACACAGGATATTTAAACCCAAATACAGGTGGCTTAAAGGTTCAATTTTTTCCTCAAGGGTCGCACTTTTACGCTTCGCAAACAGGAATGCATTTTGGAGCAGTATGATCGGCACCAAGATACAAGCAATAATCACAGACAATCCAATGAGTGCACTATAAATCACGTCTGGATCGGTGGTTTGCCCTTGAATAATCATCATCGCGATTGTTGGTGCACCACCCATAGCAAAAAGTAGTGAGTAAAAAATAGTTCCCGCGATATTCTTTTGCATCCTGCCTGCTCATCTGTTTATTGTGCATTTTATTCTAACAAGCACGTATACACTATGTCATGCTTATTCATGCAACTTTAGTCGGGAAAATCATTCCAGCTCAGCAGCTTAAATCAATATCTGTCAAGCGCATGTACAGATGTACCGCATAAATAAAAAACCCTGTACGAGACAGGGTTTTTATTCAATGCCTTATCGCTTAAGCGTCAAATGGATGACGTAAAACAATCGTTTCTTCACGGTCTGGACCTGTAGAAATGATATCGATTGGGCATTCGATTAATTGTTCAATGCGTTTTACATAGTTGATCGCTGCTTGTGGCAATTGATCCATTGATTTCGCACCAAACGTAGACTCAGACCAACCTGGCATTGTTTCGTAAATTGGTTTTAAAGTTTCAAATGCAAGCGCATCAGAAGAACCAACACAACCAGAATCCGCTGCTTCGTAACCTACGCAGATTTTCACTTCTTCTAAACCATCAAGAACGTCAAGTTTAGTTAAGCAAATACCTGAAAGTGAGTTTACGTCTACAGAACGACGAAGGATTTCAGCATCGAACCAACCACAACGACGTTGACGACCTGTAGAGGCACCAAATTCAGAACCTACAGTCCCTAAGTGCTTACCAATCGCATCACCTACGTCATTTGCAGCGTCATAAACCAACTCAGTTGGGAACGGACCTGCACCTACACGTGTTGTGTATGCTTTGGTAATACCCAATACATAGTCAAGATGTAATGGACCCAAACCAGAACCTGAGCTTACTCCACCAGCAGTCGTGTTTGAAGACGTTACATACGGATATGTACCATGGTCAACATCTAGAAGGGAGCCTTGAGCACCTTCAAACATGATGTTGTCACCGTTTTTACGGTAATTATGCAGCTCTGTAGTGACATCAATCACAAGTGGTGCAACCACTTCACACCATTGATCACACAGCGCAAGTACATCTTCTAATTTAACTGCTTCTACGCCGTAGAATTGCGTTAATTGGAAGTTATGGTACTCAAGAAGTTCAGTTAACTGAGCTTTAAGATGCTCGCCACCACGAACCAAGTCTGCAACACGAATTGCACGGCGTGCAACTTTGTCTTCATAGGCAGGCCCAATACCACGACCAGTGGTACCAATTTTCGCATTACCACGCTTGATTTCACGCGCTTGGTCAAGTGCAATATGGTTTGGCAAAATCAGTGGACAGTTCGGAGAAATACGTAGACGTTCTTTAACTGGCACGCCTTCTTTTTCAAGAATGTCCATCTCTTTGATGAGCGCTTCAGGAGAAAGTACCACACCATTACCAATTAAGCACAGTACGTTTTCACGTAAAATACCAGATGGAATGAGGTGTAATACAGTTTTCTTACCACCAACGACAAGTGTATGACCTGCGTTATGTCCGCCTTGATAACGAACGACCGCAGCCGCTTGATCTGTGAGCAGGTCGACGATTTTACCTTTACCTTCGTCGCCCCATTGGGTACCGAGTACCACAACATTCTTGCCCATAATAGCCTCATTGCATCATGCTGTTAAAATTGAAGAACCTCTCAGGTTTTAGCTTACCTGAAGAAGTGATTAAATCTGTTCTACAGTCCATTGACCTGCAACATTCACCAACTGGTGCGTTGCATATGGAAGCGTAGTTAAATCATCCTGCCCCAAAAGTTGAATCACACTCATGCCTTGAGCACGTGTGTGTTCAATCGCTTGGATCAAATCTGTTTGAGTACCTTTGGGTGCAACTACAAGACTGTTTTGCTGAAAACGACCTGCACTAAGTGCATATAAGTCACAACTAAAACCTGTTGCTGGACGTGCACGTCCAAAGTGTTCACCAATCCCGTCATAACGTCCACCCTGTGCCAATGGTGCAGCACGGTTTGGTGCATAAACGGCATACATTAAGCCCGTATGGTAGTGATACGAACGTAGCTCAACCACATCAATACCCATCTGAAGATTTGGCCAACGCGCTTGAATCTCAGATTGTGTGGTTTTTAATGCATCGAAAGCGTGCTTGAATTCAGCATCGGCAATGACTTCTGCACTTAAATGCGTTTGCAAGGCATCTAAGTCACTGGCATAGCGACCTAATGTGTAAAAATCTGCACCAAAGTTTAAATCTTGGGTAAATTCAGCCAATTCTGGCAATGCTTTACGTTGGTATAAATCAGAGAGTTGACGTTCAGTTGCTTTGTTTAAACCTGCAACCTTCACCATACTACGGAATAAGCCCACATGGCCTAAATCCAAATGGATACCGTCTGCAAAACCTGTTTTTTCAAGCAGGCTGATCATCACATCAATCAGTTCCACATCGGCATCGATGCTGTCTGAACCGAATAGCTCAGCACCTAACTGCAAAGGTGTACGCGTGGTATTAAAGCCCTGTGGTTTGGTATGCAGAACTGTTCCTGCATAGCAATAGCGAGCGACGCCTTCAACTGGATGTACATGCGCATCAATACGAGCCACTTGTGGTGTCATATCGGCACGCACACCAAGCAAACGACCAGAAAGCTGATCAATCACTTTAAAAGTGGCTAAGTCTAAATCTTGATTCGATTCTGATAGAGAAGATAACGATTCGATGTATTCAATGAATGGCGTGTACACCAACTGATAACCTCGAGTTGCGAGGAAATCTAATGCTTGACGACGCAAAGTTTCAATCACTTGCGCCTGTTCTGGTAGTACATCAGCTACACCATCAGGTAATAACCATGTCTCTGAAATGGGCATGTTGTAAACCTAAAATCTTGTCTGCGCGGAACGAATCCGCATAAAAAAATCGGGGCACACCCGATTTCTCTTAGTCTATCACGATACAATGTGCTGTGCATTAGACAATTTCGGAAAATTTAATTTATCGCTTCGATGTCATCGTTAACAACTTTATACATTCTTACCGATTTTGAGCGAGCCATTCAAAACTTGACTTTAGACAATGCCCAAGTATCAGAATAAAGAATATTAACTCATCCTAGTGCTCTGCACAGATTGGAAAAATTCATATAAGACTTTGTTTTATATTTTATTTCCAATTATACCTATGCTTGCACAAAAGGCACATTCTTTTATACTTCAGCTCAATTTGACAGCAAAAATAAATACAACGGCGTTATACAGATAGCACTTTTAATCACATATTTTTTACTTGGGGAAAATTCGATGGAAATGCATAGCAACTTATATTACAAGCATGCAGATGCTCAAATCATGTCAAAGTTAGACCGATTATTTCAAGAACATCGCGGCGATGCGAGTCAATTTACAGCTTTAGTCTGTGACATCAACCCAGAACATGGTGCTGAACTGGCCGAAGATATTTTAAATACCGTCGATAATATCGAGTTTGACTTAGGTCCTGAATCACTATACTCCCTCGCGGGTTATTCCATCGCACACTTTGTCCATGGTTCATCAGGTGATGAGTTCATGGAAGCGATTTTATTCTTCCTGAAAGCCTTGCTTCCAGACATCCATGCGCAAGCATGGGGTTGTGGTGATGATGACCCGTGGGAGTTTTGGTTCAAATTTGAAGGTGGTGAACTGGTTCGTGAAGATGATGAACCTCTAAATGACCCTGAAGAAGATGAAGAAATTAAAGCCAGTATTTATGCATGGTGGCACGCAGATCTGCCTAAAGAAATTAAAGAAGGCTTTTTAAACGAAGAGTCATAACATCCTAAGTAGCATGACTAGAGTACAAGTCCTATCATTTTAGTCATGCTGTCACATTCACGGGCAATTTCGCTATCAACTTTTGAGTTACCAAATCGGCAATTCTGTGGTTTGTTTGATATTTTGCAATGGAATTTCTGTTTTAATACTTTGTATATTCGGGATTTTATTCAAGCGATGAATTTGAAACTGTCGATAGGCATCTAAGTCTGCAACCACAATACGTAAAAAGAAATCACAATCCCCTGCCATTAAATGACACTCGACCACTTCAGGAACTTCACGAATCGATTCAACAAATTGGTTCACCGTTTGCGGATCCTGACTTTTTAACCAAATGCGTGCAAACACGGTCAAACGCAGATTCACCTTAGCTGGATCAACCAAAGCCACATAAGCCCGAATAATCCCGTCTTCTTCTAGTTGTCTTACTCGTCTTAAACACGGTGAAGCAGACAGTCCAATGCGCTGAGCCAGTTCATTATTTTGAAGTTTCCCATCGACTTGTAGTACTTGTAATATACGCTTATCTGTTTGATCCATAAATTCCACCCCTAAAGCATAATTTTGCTCAGACTTAACCAATCACAGCATATTATTCCAAACAAGCTCTATATTAAGCTAAATAAAGCAAAAAATATCTCTGGAAAAACCCTACACTTATTCACATACTGCACCAAAACCTAGCACGCATAGGCAATTTAAAATGTTCTCCCTTAGAAATACAACTCAAGAACTCAATGACTCTACAGATTACGTCGAGTTTAAACGTGGTATTAAAACATCTATCCCCATGCTGCTGGGCATTATTCCTTTTGCTTTGGTCTTAGGAACACAAGCCACTCAAAAAGGCTTTAGCCATTTAGAAGTTCCATTATTTACTGGTCTAAACTTTGCGGGCGGTTCCGAATTTGCTGTGCTCGAAGTTTGGACCAATCCACCAAATTTTCTCGTTTTAATTTTCATTACGTTCCTAGTCAATAGCCGTCACTTACTCATGGGTGCAAGTCTCGTGCCCTATTTACGCCATTTGCCTAATCGACAGGTTTTCCCTGCCCTGTTTTTCATGTGTGATGAAAGTTGGGCCGCAGCGCTTGCCGATGCAGAAAAGAAGAAAAGATTTGGGCTACAACAGGCCTTTAGCATGTCCTACTACGCAGGCATCTGTTTTGCCCTGTACTTGATGTGGGTCAGTTTTACCAGCTTAGGAGCCATTCTTGGTCCTTTGCTAGGCGATGTTCACCGTTATGGATTTGATATGGCCTTTGCTGCAGTATTTTTGGTTTTACTACGTGGTATGTGGAAAGGCTTCAGCGCCGCACGCCCTTGGCTTATCAGTCTAATCAGTGCGGCCATTGCTTATTTATATTTACCAACGGGTTGGTATGTGCCTATTGGGGCAATCTGTGGTATCGCCTCTGCCTTCTTATTTATTCAGGAGGATGAGCTATGATCCACAGCACTACACTTGTCGCAATTTTATTGGTCGCAGCCACCACTTATCTGACGCGTATATTGGGCTATGTTTTGCTGAAAAATAAAACTTTAAGCAACAAACAACGAAAGATTTTGGAAGTTGTGCCGGGCTGCGTACTTATTTCAGTAATTGCACCTTATTTTGTCAAAGACAATGTCGCAGACCTACTCGCCATCGCCATCACTTTACTTGCAGCTTCACGCTTTTCACTCTTACCAACCGTTGTGATTAGTATGCTGAGCGCAGCATTATTACGTACCTTGCTCATCTAAACTTAATTTTTAGCGTTCAGGCTGTACAGCTTTAGCGAGAATATTCACCAACTCAGCGTTTTGTAGCTCAACTTTTTGCAACTTAGACGTGGTCTGCTCGATCACTTCCTGTTGCACATGCATCTTTTTTGCAAGATCTTGCATAATTTCCAAGGTCTTTTTTAAGTTTTCTTCAAGATGATGTACTTTTTCTTGCAGTTGATTCTGCTGTACGCTTGGATCGGTTTTATCTGCCTGATTTTTAAATTGAAACCAAATTAAAAATACGACAGCGACCGCCAACAGCAAAATAAATCCCCAAATTAAGATCAACATAAGCACCGCTCTACATTATTTTCGTTTATAGATTCATGATAACCACAAGTCTGTATTCGGTCTATGCCTATCATCTTGTTTTCAGAGTAAAAGATGCTTAAAAATAAAGACCTTTAGGTAGTTGACGCACTAAAAGATTCACACAAATCTAATAAGCGGTTTGCATAGCCCCATTCATTGTCATACCACGCAAAGACTTTAGCTTGATGCCCCACCACCATGGTTTGCGTTAAATCAACAATAAGTGAATAGGGTGAATGGTTAAAATCTGAAGATACCAAAGGTTCATCCGTCACATCCATAATTTCACGGTAGTCTGACTTCGCCGCCTGAATCAGCACTTCATTAATTTTATGGTCGGTAATCGGTGTTTGCGAAATAAAAGTTAAATCAATTGCCGCCACATTAATGGTTGGCACACGAATCGAATAACCATCGATACGATCGGCCATTTTTGGCATAACTTGTTTTAAAGCACCGAGGGCTGACGATGTGGTGGGAATAATATTTTGACCTGAAGCACGGGCACGTCTTAAATCACGATGCGCATGATCTAATACAGACTGATCGGCAGTCACTGCATGAATTTCGGTCATGAGCGCGGTATCAATCCCAAAAGCATCATCAATGATTTTAACCAAAGGCACTAAGGCCTGCGTGGTACATGACACACTGGAAATGATTTGGTCACTCACTTTGACCTCATGGTGATTCACCCCATACACAATTGCAGCATCAACCGAATCAAAAGGTGCTGCACCAATAATCACGCGCTTTGCACCTGCGCTGATATGCCCTGTTGCCGCTTCACGCGAGCGAAATAAACCTGTGCACTCTAGAACCACGTCGACATTGAGACTTGCCCAAGGTAAATCCTGCGGGTTTGCCTGACACAATACTTCAACTTTGAGCTGCGCTTGATCTTTAGAAAGATGTAAATAAATCCTTTCATTTTCATAACTTAAATCGACTTTGCCCGGAAATCGCCCATGCGTGGTGTCATATTTAAATAAATGCAATAAGGTTTCTACATCTGCTACATCATTTACTGCGACGATTTCAAACTGAAAGTTCTTTGGATTTTCAAACCAAGCGCGTAGTACATTACGTCCGATTCGACCAAATCCATTTATCGCCACTCGTTGCATGACTTGCCCTTATTTATAAAATGATGAAAGATAAAGCAGGCCTATATTAATGGATTTATATAGGTTTGGTTAAGCTTTCTTTTTCTATCCCCCATCAGTGAAGATGATGAATATGAACCCTTAAGTCATAAATTGACCAGCCTGACAACCTCGCACTAATCAACTCATTTCCATGAAATGATATAAATATCCAACAATAACAAGCAAAATCTTAGAACTATCGAATACATAGAAATGTCATCAATTCGCCTTAAAGTGATTGGTGCAACATCCTTTTTCCGTTATAATTTGGCGTTTTAAAATTTTTAAGCCAGTATCTGAAGTCAGCGTATTTAGAATAAGACTTTCTTCAGCTACTATTAGCCAAATCGAAATTATGGAGTGACTTGGTTGTGAGTACTCGTTTTATGACATCAGCTGAAATTCGCGAAGCTTTTTTAAGCTACTTTGAATCGCAAGGGCATACACGTGTCGCGTCGAGTTCTCTAGTTCCCGCCAACGACCCTACTTTGTTGTTTACCAACGCGGGTATGAACCAATTTAAAGATTGTTTCTTAGGCCTAGAAAAACGTGATTATGTACGTGCGGTGTCTTCACAAAAATGTGTCCGCGCAGGTGGTAAACACAACGACTTAGACAATGTCGGTTATACCGCACGTCACCATACCTTCTTTGAAATGTTAGGTAACTTCTCATTTGGCGACTACTTCAAACGTGATGCGATCAAATTTGCATGGGATTTTCTAACAGGTGAAGCTTGGTTAGCGCTGCCTAAAGACAAACTCTATGCAACGGTTTACCACACTGACGACGAAGCATTTGACATCTGGAACAAAGAAATTGGTTTAGATGCATCACGTATTATCCGTATTGGCGACAACAAAGGTGGCCAATACGCATCAGATAACTTCTGGGCAATGGGTGATACTGGTCCATGTGGTCCATGTTCTGAAATCTTCTTTGACCATGGCGACCATATTTGGGGCGGCTTACCGGGTACACCTGAAGAAGACGGCGATCGTTTCATTGAAATCTGGAACAACGTTTTCATGCAGTTTAACCGTACTGCAGATGGCGTATTACACCCTCTTCCGGCGCCTTCTGTTGATACAGGTATGGGCTTAGAGCGTATTTCTGCAGTTTTACAACACGTCAACTCAAACTACGAAATCGATTTATTCCAGCATTTACTTAAAGCTGCGGCTGAAATTATTGGTCTAGACACCTCAGAACTTGAAGCGAAAGCACAATCTGAAGGCAAGCCCGTGGATTATCCTGCTTCATTGAAAGTCGTTGCTGACCATGCCCGTTCATGTTCATTCTTGATTGCTGATGGTGTAAACCCATCAAATGAAGGCCGTGGTTATGTACTACGTCGTATTATCCGTCGTGCAGTTCGTCATGGTAACAAGCTCGGTGCAACAGGTTCATTCTTCCATAAAATGTTGCAACCTTTAATTGAAGTGATGGGTCAAGCTTACCCAGAACTTGAAGCACAGAAAGTACGTATTGAAGCGCAATTGCTGAAAGAAGAAGAACAATTTGCTAAAACTCTAGAGCAAGGTTTGAAATTGCTTGAAGGTGAATTGGCTCAACTGAAAGGTTCTGTGATTCCAGGTGAAGTGGTGTTTAAACTGTATGATACGTATGGTTTCCCAACTGACCTGACTGCCGACATCGCACGTGAACGTGATTTAACCATTGACGAAGCTGGCTTTGAAGTTGAAATGGCAGCTCAACGTCAACGTGCACGCGATGCAGGTAAATTCGCAATTGACTACAACTCTGTTGTTAAAGTTGAAGGCGAAACTCAGTTTGACGGCTATGATGCAACAGTTGGCCAAGGTCAAATTGTCGCGATCTATAAAGATGGTGAACAAGTTGATGAAGTCGTTGAAGGTGACGAAGCCCTCATCGTACTGAACCAAACCCCGTTCTATGCAGAAAGCGGCGGTCAAATTGGTGACACAGGTATTTTCAAAAATGACACAGGTATTTTTGAAGTCCAAGACACCAAGAAATCGGGCGGCGCTTTTGTTCACCAAGGTATCGTGACCATGGGTAGCTTAAAAGCAACTCAATCTGTTGAAGCGATTGTAAAAGCAGACATTCGTGCAGCAACTGCACGTAACCACTCTGCAACTCACCTTTTGCATGCTGCACTACGTCAAATTCTAGGTGAACACGTACAACAAAAAGGCTCATTGGTTGCGTCAGACATCTTACGTTTTGACTTTGCCAATGATCAGCCAGTTTCATTTGAACAACTTCAAGAAATTGAACGTTTAGTCAATGCCGAAGTGATTGCAAACAGCCCTGTTACCACTGAACTTCTCGACATCGAGTCTGCAAAGGCTAAAGGTGCGATGATGTTGTTCGGTGAAAAATATGGTGATGAAGTTCGTGTACTTTCAATGGGTTCAATCATTGAAGAGAAGAACTTCTCAATCGAGCTGTGTGGTGGTATTCACGTTAAACGCACGGGCGACATTGGCTTGTTCAAAATCACTTCTGAAGGTGGTGTAGCTGCGGGTGTACGCCGTATTGAAGCGGTAACGGGCACCAAAGCCGTTGATGTTGCTCAAAAAGCTGACCGTGATATCAATACCATCAACGGTTTATTAAAAGCTCAAAAAGACCAAACTTTAGAAAAAGTTGAAGCCTTAGTCGACACAGCATCAAGCTTGCAAAAACAGATTGAACAACTCAATCAAAAACTTGCCAGCTTCCAAGCTGCTGAACTGCTTAGCCAAGTTCAAACGCTTGCGGGTCGTCAAACGCTAATCACGACTGTTCAAAACATGGATGCGAAATCACTTCGCAACCTACATGACGGTGTGAAATCAAAATTAGAAAATGCAGTCATCGTACTTGCTGGTGTTGAAGGTGACAAAGTTAGCCTGATTGCATCTGTAGCAAAAGACTTTACTGCTTCTATTAAAGCAGGTGACATCATCAAACATCTAGCAACTGAGCTTGGTGGTAAAGGTGGTGGCAAACCTGACTTAGCACAAGGTGGCGCGCCACTAAACGAGAAGTTTGCAACAGTGATGGCAGATTTAACTGCTTGGCTTGAAGCGAAATAAAACTTCACCTTTTGTGTAACTGACCCTGAATGATGCATTCAGGGTCATGGTTTATATGGAACAACTATGGCATTAATCGTTCAAAAATATGGCGGTACCTCTATGGGTACTCCAGAGCGCATTTTAAATGTTGCTCGTCGTGTAAAGCGTTGGCATGACCACGGCCACAAGGTTGTAGTGGTTGTATCAGCAATGAGTGGCGAAACCAATCGTCTACTTGCTTTAGCGAAAGCCATTACCGAAACCCCTGACCCACGAGAATTAGACCAAATGGTTTCTACGGGTGAACAGGTAACGATTTCAATGTTAGCAATGGCGCTCAATTCTATTGGCGTTGAAGCTAAGTCACTTACGGGTCGCCAAGTCGGTATCAAAACAGACAATGCGTTTACCAAAGCACGTATCGAGTCGATTGATACTGACACCATGACTGCGCATTTAGATGCCGGTCGTGTGATCGTGGTTGCTGGTTTCCAAGGCTTCGATGCCGATGGCAACACCACCACCCTCGGCCGTGGCGGTTCAGATACTTCTGGTGTAGCACTTGCTGCGGCATTAAAAGCAGATGAATGCCAAATCTATACCGATGTAGATGGCGTTTATACGACTGACCCACGCGTTGCACCAAAAGCGAAAAAAGTAGACCGTATTTCATTTGAAGAAATGCTGGAAATGGCATCACTTGGTTCTAAAGTTCTACAAATTCGTTCGGTTGAATTTGCAGGAAAATACCAAGTGCCTTTACGCGTATTATCAAGTTTTGATAATGACGATGATGGCGCATTCGACGAAGACTTTAAAAAGAACGTCGGAACACTAATCACCACTGAGGCGGAAGACAACATGGAACAACCAATTATCTCTGGTATCGCATTTAACCGTGACGAAGCTAAACTTACGATTCTAGGTGTTCCTGATGAACCAGGTATTGCATCTAAAATTTTATCGCCAATTGGCAATGCCAACATTGAAGTGGATATGATTATCCAAAATGTTGAAGAAGATGGTACAACTGACTTCACTTTCACGGTAAACCGTGGCGAACTTGCAAAAGCAACAAAAATTCTTCAAGAAACTGCTCAAGCTATTGGTGCGCGCGAAGTTGCTACACGTGATGACATTGTTAAAGTGTCCATCGTAGGTGTGGGTATGCGTTCGCATGCAGGTGTTGCAAGTAAAATGTTTACTGCCCTAGCTGATGAAGGCATCAACATTTTGATGATCTCAACTTCAGAAATCAAAATTTCTGTGATTATTGAAGAAAACTACTTAGAACTTGCTGTACGTTCTTTACACACTGCTTTCGGTTTAGACCGTGAACATGGTGAATCAAGCGCACGTGCTTAAGCAATCTTGCGAAAAACTTGTCATTGTCTGACAGTTTTTGCAAAAGACTACAAAAATCAGGGGCCACTATAGTTTTTTCTATAGTGGCTCTGTTATATTAAGCCCGAGGCTTTCTTAAATTTAGATGAATGTTATACCTAATGTCACTAGATATCTAAAAATTCAAGTGTCATGCGGTTGTATTAAACATTTGTTTAAATTTTTTTAAATACAAAAAATTATGTATTTTACTTTAGTACAACTGCAGGTTTAGCGTTTTGCAAGGAGATAAACATGCTGATTTTGACCCGACGCGTCGGTGAAACATTAATGATTGGGGATCAAGTAAGTGTTACTGTACTTGGTGTCAAAGGCAACCAAGTTCGTATTGGTGTCAATGCTCCCAAAGAAGTATCTGTACATCGTGAAGAGATTTATCAACGCATTCAGCATGAACGTGCAATGCATGAACATCTTCAACATCTTGATCAGGATTACCAGCCTGCATTTGAAGATGAAGGTGCACAGCAGAATAATTTCAATCGTTAAGATTGAAACATTCAGATATAAAGCGGCCCGATTGGCCGCTTTAAATTTTTATACAGTCTATTTTTGCTCAAGCGCCTCGATCACTTTCTTTACAGGCCCAAAACTGCGACGATGCTCGTCAATGACCCCATGTTCAGCAATCGCCTCAAAATGCGCTTTGGTTGGATAACCTTTGTGTTTGGCAAAACCAAACTGAGGATATTTTCGATCCATCTCAATCATTTGATGGTCACGTGTCACTTTGGCCAAAATACTCGCCGCTGAGATTTCAGCATGTAAAGCATCCCCGCCCACAATTGCCTCACAGCTCATACTCAAGCCTTGTGGAATTTTATTACCATCAACCAAGACATGTTCGGGCTGTATTGCAAGCTGTTCAACCGCGCGGCGCATCGCAAGCAAAGATGCTTGTAAAATGTTGATCTCATCAATTTCAGCAGCACTCGCCTCAGCAATCGCCCATGCTAATGCTTTTTCCTGAATTTCGACAAAAAGTTTTTCACGTTTTTTTTCAGTCAATTTTTTGGAATCATTCAACCCTTGTATTGGGTTATTGGGGTCTAGAATTACCGCAGCAGCGACCACTGAACCCACCAAAGGGCCGCGCCCTGCCTCATCTGCACCTGCAATTTGCATTTTCTACTCTCATAAAAAATGGCTGATAACAGCCATTCTAAAAATTTAACAATTTATTCGGCTTAGTTTAGCATTTCGGAGGCGCATGTGGCTGTTGTTTTTGTTGCGGCTAAAGCGCCATAGGTTGCCTTTGCTTTGGGATCAATTGCCGCCAAAGCCAACTGCTCTTTAGACAATACTTTGGGAGAGTTATCACCTACACAGTTACATACTTCACGTTTTTTCTTTTGTTTTTGGTCTTCTGATAACAGCTTACTGCCCATGATCCATGTCGGATTAGTTTCGATTTCATCCATACATTTTGCATGTGAGGCCATTTTAATAGCCGAGATTCCATCATCATCTGAGCTAGATAAAGGATTCGACACACACGCGGAAAGCATAAGCGAGCCAAACAAACAGAGAATTAACTTATCATTTTTCATACAGATACACCCTTTGTTGTAAAAGGAATCAGGCTTCAATTGTTATTATTCACATCAATATAAAAGATAAACACCAAAAAGTACAAAAAAACCGCAAAGAAGCGAGGCATGTCCCCCGCTTCTTTGATATATCACAACTTAATTCACCGCTTCAGCCACACATGCATTGATGGTTTTGGTCACAGCATTGCTAATAATGGTTGTACGCGCCGCAGGGTCAATGGCCGCTGTTGCCACATCGACAGCGGTAATATTTTGTGGGGCTTTCTCACTGACACAACCACAAATTTCGGTTTGAATATCGGTTTTTTGGTCAGCAGTCATAAATTTGGTTGCTGTTTTCCATGCTGGCAGATTATTCAACTCAGTCGTACATTTTGCATTAATGGCAATTTTAAGCGCTGCTGTACCCAGTTGTTGCGTGGTGGTCGTCGTATTGGTCGTTGCCATATCAGTCGCTGTACAAGCCGAAAGGATCAAAGCCAAAGGAGCAAGCACTGCATTCATTTTTTTCACGGAGTTATCCATTTATAACAGTTAAAGTGCGCGTATTTTGCCGAATCTTTGCTATTTACGGAAACACTATTTCCATGCCATTTTAATATCTTTCGCTTATTGCACAGTTTTAGATCAGTCATGCGCCATTGGTCTGTGCAGCGTTGCAGAATATCAACGCTATGTTGCATCTACTACATTTTTGACCTATCTATAGTTCTATAAAATAGCGCAACATAAAAATGGATGTGAATCTAATGAACTCGGCAAACACCCATTACACGCGTACCGCTCAAATTCTGCATTGGCTCATGGCAATTATCTTTATTGCTGCTTGGCTGATTGGGTTTTATAGCGGAAACTTCCTCAGTTATGATGCTGATGGTAGCTTTAAAGGGGATGTCATTACCTTACATAAGAACATTGCAACCACAATTATTTTTCTAGTGGTGATTCGTATCTTTTGGCGTTATACCCACCCTGCACCCAAACTTCCAGACAGTATGTCACCATTAATGCAAAAAATGGCACACCTCGGTCATTTGGCTTTATATTTCATTTTGTTAGCTTTGCCAATTACTGGCTGTTTATTTAGCTGGAGTGCTGGGCACCCTGCACCTGTATTGTACCTTTTTGAAATTCCCCGTTTAGTACAAGACAATCCACAGTTACTCGCGATCGTAAAACCTTTACATATCTGGATTTCATGGGCAGCTGGATTACTGTTAGTAGGTCATATTGCAGCAGCACTGAAACACCACTTTATTGATAAAGATAATGTGTTAAATAGCATGACCAAACAAGCAAAGTAAGACCAAGTTGAACCAGCCTAAAAGCATCAATCTGTTGCTTTTAGGACTTCATCCACCACACATCCCTTAAGCGTATTCAACACACCCTGTTGTACCACCTGTTTTTTGACTTGTTCATCAACCACTGCACGCAACAAAGTTGTTGCAGGAATATCGTTTAACGCATTTTCACCCACGCAACCACAGATTTGCGTTTGGAGCTGATTCTTTTTCTCTTCACCAAGCAATGCTGTACTGACTTTCCACAGCCTTGTCGCTTCAAGCTCTACACCGCACTGATACATCACCACTGGCTTTAGTAGTTTTTGCGTTAACCCAGTATCCGTTTTGAGCAAATAAACTGCAAAGAGCACAACAATAACCACAAGCAATGCAATGATTTTTTTCATATTGACCTCACATAAAAAAGACAGAGCGAACTCTGTCTTTAAAAGGACATCAGATTAAGCAATGGCTGCAATTTCAGCCGCCCATTTTTGCTTCTCTTCTGCCGAAATAAACGACGCTTCAAAAGAGTTCAGCGCCAATTGTTTTAGCTCAGCTGCTGTTAAGTCTAACGCATCTGTAATGGCAATAAAGTTATCATTCATATAACCACCAAAGTACGATGGATCATCTGAATTTACTGTCACTTGCACACCTTGTTGCAACAAACGGCGGATATTGTGCTGTGCCATATCGTCAACGACACATAACTTTAAGTTACTGAGTGGGCAAACTGTCAGTGGCATTTTCTCCGCGATCAAACGCTGCATTAATACAGGATCTTCTTCAGAACGTACACCGTGGTCAATACGATTCACTTTAAGCAAATCTAAAGCTTCCCACACATATTCTGCTGGGCCTTCTTCACCCGCATGCGCAACCACTAAAAAGCCTGCTTCACGCGCTTTAGCAAAGACACGTTCAAACTTTGAAGGAGGATGCCCCACTTCGCTTGAGTCCAAGCCCACACCAATGATTTGATCTTTATAAGGCAATGCCTGTGCTAAAGTTTCAAGGGCTGCTTCTTCACTTAAATGACGCAAGAAACACATAATCAAATGCGAACTAATGCCGAATTTTGCCTTGGCATCATCACATGCGCGTTGCAGACCATTAATCACTGTTTCAAAAGCAATACCACGATCTGTATGCGTTTGTGGGTCAAAGAACATTTCGGTATGTACTACACGATCTTCGGCACATTTTTCAAAATACGCCCAAGCCAAGTCGTAGAAATCTTGCTCATGAATCAGTACATTTGCGCCTGCATAATAGATGTCTAAAAACGATTGCAAATTGTGAAAATTATAAGCCTGTTTTACTTCTTCAACCGACTTATAAGGAATGTCTATTTGATTACGCTGTGCGATTGCAAACATGAGTTCTGGCTCAAATGTCCCTTCAATATGCACATGCAATTCAGCTTTTGGTAAAGCACGAATGAGCTCCAATTGACTCATATCTTTTCCTCTTTAAAAATAAAAAAGGGCGTAAACTGAGTTTACACCCTTATCACTATTTGATGAATTAACCACCAAATAACGCAAATTTCAATGCCCAAAGCACAGCCACAATCCACACCATGTACGGTACAGTCGCCGCTTTACCGGTGAACAATTTAACCAATGCATAGCTAATAAAGCCCATCGCAATACCATCTGCAATTGAATAGGTAAATGGCATAAATACAATGGTTAAGAACGCAGGAACGGCTTCAGTAATATCATCCCAATCAATATGGGTAATCCCCTGAATCATTAACACGCCAACAAATAACAATGCTGGAGCTGTTGCAAAACCAGGTACAGATTGAGCTAAGGGTGCTAAAAACAAACATAAGATAAATAACACACCGACCACGACTGCGGTTAAACCTGTACGGCCACCAGCAGCAACACCCGCAGACGACTCAATATATGGTGTCGTCGAAGATGTACCTAAT
The DNA here is from genome assembly GCF_001592855.1 of Acinetobacter sp. BMW17. Classification (NCBI taxonomy): domain Bacteria; kingdom Pseudomonadati; phylum Pseudomonadota; class Gammaproteobacteria; order Moraxellales; family Moraxellaceae; genus Acinetobacter; species Acinetobacter sp. BMW17. Next base: position 49,953 of record NZ_LSOD01000025.1, on the reverse strand, counting down.
GCTGCACCTGCAACAATTGCGGTTGAGTCTGCAAATAATGCTTTTTTCAAACGTGGAAGCTTGCCATCTTTCAGTAAGCCTGCACGGTGTGACACACCAACCAATGTACCTGTTGAGTCAAATAAATCGACCAAGAAGAATACAAAGATGACACCAACCAAGCTTGCCGTAAATAGACCTTCAAAGTCCATTTGCATGAATGTTGGAGCAATTGATGGAATCTCACCAACAACACCTTTAAACTCGCTTAAGCCCATAGCTGTTGAAATTGCAGTTAAAGCCAAGATACTAATAATAATGGCACCACGCACTTTAAAGTGATGCAGTACAACCACCATCAAGAAGCCAAATAAAGCCAAAAGAACAGTCGGTTGCTTTAAGTCGCCCAATCCAACCAAAGTCGCTGGATTGTCCACAATAACGCCTGCATTTTTTAAAGCAATCAACGCAAGGAATAAACCAATTCCGCCGCCAATCGCAAGCTTAAGCGACATTGGGATTGCATTCACAATGGCTTCACGGATCTTAAACATACTGATCGCAATGAACACCAAACCTGATACAAACACTGCAGCTAAAGCAGTCTGCCAAGGCACACCCATACCCATACACACCGAATAGGTAAAGTAAGCGTTTAAGCCCATACCCGGTGCTAATGCAATTGGATAATTTGCAACAATACCCATAACCAAACAGCCAATTGCGGCTGCAAGACAAGTCGCTACAAAGACAGCACCATGATCCATCCCCGTTTCGGATAAAATCATTGGATTCACAATAATGATGTAACACATGGTTAAGAATGTGGTTACACCTGCAAGAAGCTCTGTACGAAAACTGGTTTTATTTTCACTCAGTTTGAACATACGCTCGAGCATATTTTCTGAAGATGGATTAGGAGTCGTCATGACCTAGCCCCTGTAAATAAACTTTTAAAACTGTATAACTGCCAAAAAATTTCGACACTCAGTACGATGAAAATCTGATTAAATTTCTGGAAGTTAAAGCAATGAATATGCCAAATTTCCTCAATTCAGGAAAAGTTTATTTAGCCATGAATGGTTCAAACGCAGGGTCGAACCATATATACCTAAACAAAAAAGCCGCATAAACCGTATGCAGCTTTCAATAAAAACGTCATTTTAGACTCAAAATCTAAAATTCAATATATCTTGGCGCAAATTATAACACACTGATTTTTAATTGTTTTAAATTTATTTTTAATTAAAATTCAACATGATAAGTCATTTACACATGATTTTATTCTATCTTAAGCGTCAAAGTACTTTAATAGAGACCTGCTCGATTATTGCTTCAGCATCACTTTGAAGCGGGTTACTGACTTTTTCAGGCACGACCTTTGCCTTTGAGAAAGGACTCAACTTTTGTACTCTAGGCTCAGCACTGTTCATGAGTTGATTCAACTGTTGCTGTTTTTTCGTTTCTGTATCCTGAAAAACAGCAAACCCAAGCAAACAAACTGCAGCCACAAAAATAGGGATTAGAATTTTTTTCATGACATTCACAATATCCACAACTGCTTTAGCATGATTACAAATCATAACAAATAATACAAAGGGTCACACATTTATCAGATAAAAAGCATCTTCACACTTTATAGTTTTTTCTGATTTAATTATTTCAATAACATAAGATTAAGTTAAACGAGTGAGAAAAAAATATGATCAAAGTGCTCAATTTTGTAATATTTTATATTTCAAAAAATTACAGTTGATTAACCTTTTATGAACATAATTTGGTTTAGACAAGATCTTCGCATACACGACCATGCTGCACTTTGGCATGCAAGCCAACATGGACCTATGCTGGCTTTAGTGATCCTATCCCCACAACAGTGGCTATTACATCATGATGCAGCTGTAAAAATTGATTTATATGTCAGACAATTGCACGATTTAAAACAGAGTCTTGCTCAGCTAAATATACCTTTGCTCATTCTAAATATTCCGCTGTGGCAAGATATTCCACTTCAGCTTTCATCTTTGTGTCATACACTGCAAGTACAACAGATCTTTGCAAATATCGAAATGGGCGTGAATGAGCTTAAGCGCGATGCCGAAGTTCAACAATGCTTAAATCAGCAGCACATTGAATTTACGCTCTTCCAAGATCGAACCCTCTTTCCCTTAAACAGTATTCGTAACCAATCTGATAAGCCCTATCAAGTCTTTGGCGCTTTTAAAAAAACCTGTTATGAGCGCTTAAATATTGGCTTACCGCAGTGCTACCCTCTCCCTTCTGCACAGCAACCTATTCAGCTTCCTGCCGATTTAAATAGAACCATTCCACTCATTGAATCGCTGATTGATGTGAATACGAAGGAGTTAAATCAAATTAAAGCCTATTGGCCTGAAACGGAAATATATGCGCTTTCAGTGCTCGATGATTTTATTGATCACAAAGTTAGTGACTATCAAAAAGAGAGAGACTTTCCATTTTTAAATAGCACCAGTCAACTTTCAACTTATTTAAATCTCGGGATCGTGTCGATTCGCCAGTGTCTCAATGCCCTGTTTCGTGCTCAACACGGTCAATTTATGATTGATAACACAGGTCAGCAGACTTGGTTAGATGAATTACTTTGGCGGGAGTTTTATCAGCATATTTTATTTGATTTTCCACATGTCTCTAAACATCTGCCCTTTAAAGCCAATACACAGCGTATTGTATGGCGAGATTCGCCTGAAGATTTAAACGCGTGGCAACAAGGTCGTACTGGTATTCCAATTGTGGATGCAGGCATGCGACAACTCCTTGCGACAGGCTGGATGCATAATCGAGTTCGTATGATTGTCGCAATGTTCTTAACTAAAAACTTGTTGATTGATTGGCGACTGGGCGAGCAATGGTTTATGCAACATTTGGCTGATGGTGACTTAGCTGCCAATAATGGCGGATGGCAGTGGTGTGCCTCCACGGGCACCGATGCTGTACCTTACTTCCGAGTCTTTAACCCTGTGAGCCAGTCTCAGAAGTTTGATAGTAATGGTGATTATATTCGACAGTGGCTACCAGAGCTTGCACATTTAGATGCCAAAAGCATTCATGAGCCTTACGCGAAGCAGCCGAATATGGAATTGGACTATCCCCAACCAATCGTCGATTTAAAATCGAGTCGTATTCGTGCCATCGAAGCATTTAAAGGGCTTTAAACAGTCAAAGCTTGGGCTAAGTTTTGCTTAGCCAGACGCTCATAGCACTTTTGGAAAAATGGGGTCTGGTACAGTGGCTGCGTTTCTAAAAAGTGCCTTAACACTTGTTGGCGCTTCTGCACATAAAGTGAGGGCTCAACCCAAGCATATTCTTGCTGAATTTGGTGTTCATATTCAGCAAAACGCATAGAATCGCTGGCTAAAATAGCCAGATCAATATCCAATAGATAAGCCAAATCAGTGTCAGTTGTCCGTACATGTGCTTTAGTTGCCAAAATCCATGCATAGATCTTTGCAATTTGCTCAGCTCCAAGCATATTTTTAAGCATCTGTTGCATATAGTCGGCGCTTTGCTGCTCATTGTCATGTGCTTGCGGGTTATAAATGACATCATGAAACCAAATGGCCAACTCAACAGATAAAGCATCGTCTAAGTAGGTTTTGATCTGATGAAAATGCTCTAAACATTCAACAATATGTTGAATGCTATGATAATGTCGCTGTACTTCACTATAGGCGCCATACAGCGATGCATAGAAATTTTGAGTGGTATCGTCATCCAAACTCAGTTGCTTTGCGGTGAGCGCCCAATAGTCCTGAAACTGTTTTGTATACTGCACCATTGGAATGCCCATTACATTATGCCGCTTGTTCATCTCGTTTAAAGACCAACTCGCCTTTTAATGAGCTGTTGGCATCAAAGTAATAACCATCTGTCTGGAATGATTTTAACCCTTCAATTTGATCAATTTGGTTTTCAATCATGTAACGCGCCATCAAACCACGTGCTTTTTTGGCATAAAAACTAATGACTTTATATTTGCCATTTTTCTGATCTAAAAACACAGGTTTAATAATTTCAGCTTGGATTTTGCTTGCTTTCACAGATTTATAGTATTCATCCGAAGCAATATTCAGCAAAATTTTAGAACCTGCCTGTTCTAAATCTTGGTTAATTAAATCGGTAATATGATTGCCCCAAAACTCATACAGATTATGTCCGCGTGGGTTAGCCAGCTTGGTTCCCATCTCTAAACGATACGGCATCATCAAGTCCAATGGACGTAGCAAACCATATAAACCTGAGAGCATTCTTAAATGTTGCTGTGCATATTCAATGTTCGACTCTGACAAATGATAAGCATCTAAACCGGTATAGACATCGCCTTTAAAAGCAAACAAGGCTTGTCGCGCATTGGCAAAGTTGAATTCTGGCTGCCAATCGCGAAAACGATCGACGTTTAACGTGGCAATTTTTTCACTGACGCTCATTAAGCTTGCAATTTCACTTGCTGACAGTTTGCGACTAACTTCGATCAATTCTTGGGAATGTTGCAGCAATCTGGGTTGTGTATACGCATCGGTAGGTAAAGCAGTTTGGTAATCTAAAGTTTTGGCAGGAGAAACAAGGGCAAGCATAGATAACCTGATTAAAAAACAATTAAACAGACTATATCAGTAGACTTATTTTATTGCCAATCTGTGTTTTTAATAAGCATAAACGGTTAAACTAGCCCATTCTCCTGTTATATGTATCGATTCTCTATGTCTGAGCAGATGTTCATTCAAGGTCCAGTTGGGCAAATTGAAGTTTTTGTAGATTATCCGCAGGGTGAAGTGAAAGGATTCGCGGTAGTTACTCACCCCCATCCACTCCAAGGTGGTACGCCTCAACACAAGGTTCCAGCATTGCTTGCGCAAATGTTCTTAGAACGCGGTTGTATTGTGTACCGTCCAAGTTTCCGTGGCTCAGGTCAAAGTGTTGGTCTACACGACGAAGGTCATGGCGAAACTGATGATGTTCTTGAAGTGATTAAGCATGCTCGTGCAGCACATACAACTTTACCCTTCTATGCGGGTGGTTTTAGTTTCGGTGCGCATGTCATGGCGAAATGCTATGATGCTTTACAAGAAGAAATTCGACCAAAACAAACCATTTTATGTGGTCTACCAACGGCAACGGTCGCAGGTGTACGCCACTATGTAACACCACAACTTAAAGGTGACATCTTATTCATCCATGGCGAAGCCGATGAAGTAACCTTACTGTCTGACATGATTACATGGGCTAAACCGCAGCGCCATTTAGTGACTGTATTACCTGGTGCAAACCATTTCTTTACCGGTTACTTAAAACAGTTACGTATTGCGATTACACGTTTCCTGTGGATTTAACACATCACTCAGTTCAGGAAAGAAATGGCTATCTAACATTACCCCCCTTTCTTTCTTGAACTTTTATTTTTAATCTAGACCTATCTCTTTTTCTATTCCAACGCTTAATAAGCCATTTCCAGCAGCTTCATTAGTCTTCCCTTATATCTCTTCTGTTCCCAAAATAATTTCAAGCTTCCTGTTGAGCGCTAAACTCAATCAGCACTACCTCCATCAAATACCTGTATTAAAAATAAGTGAGGCTTGAATCCTGCTAATGGTAGTTTATGCAACAATCTACGCTTGAACTTGATATATTCTGCACATCATTATTCAAATAATAAGTTATACAATCAACATCTTAGCTCGTGAGAGCTATTCATTTAAATAATTTTTAAAATATTCAGGGATTTTATGAAAACAATTCTCGGGGCAGTTTTAGTCACTATAGCCACCACATCTGCCTGTGCTCAGGACATTATAGGAACTTGGCGTTATATCGATGATAAAACTGGAGAACCCAAAGGTCTGGTGAAAATTGAAAAGCAAGCCAATGGGACTTATGCTGGAACTGCACTGAAAGCAACACCTCGTCCAGGCTATACAGCTAAAGAATTCTGCACCAACTGCCCTGCACCTTACACCGATAAGCCTATTATTGGCATGCAAGTGATTACAGGTTTAAAAACTGAAAATAATATTAATTATACGCATGGCAAAATCATCGATCCCATTTCAGGCAAGCTATATAGCCTAAAAGGTAAAATTAGCCCAAATGGTAAAAAGCTATTCTTAAGAGGTTATTTAGGCGTTTCTGCTGTAGGACGTAGCCAAACTTGGTTACGTGTGGAATAAGTCTTATAGCACATTCTGTTATAGGTGCGTTGACCCATCAAAATATTACACGTGTTCTATCCTAAAAAATGCTGAATTAGGAAAAACCAATTCAGCATTTTTTATCTATTCAATTAGCCTTTCCACTCAAACTCAGTAAAACTTTTATCTGTTTTTAGTGTAGTTTCAACCGCTTGTGCCAATTGATTTAACAAGCTTCGTTCAGCAATTCGGTCTAACCAGTCTTGCTCTTCATCTGGATAAGACGCAATTTCGCACACCAGATTTCCTTCGCTGTCATGACCTTGACACGTAATAGACAGGGGCAAAGTATGATTATCGACACTCACAGCCACTTGATCACCACTTTGTGGCAAAGTTTCAAAACCAAATTGACCTAACTTTTGAACCAGTAGGTCTTGTACTTGCTTCTGTACTACACCGCTTTCATTTACATCCTGCTGCTGTCCATGCTGTGCTGTAAATTGTAATTTTCTCATTGATCATCCCAAAGGCTTTTTTGTTATATGGGTTTAGCATAATGACTTAACACAAAACAGCCAAGCAAAAGCTTGGCTGTTTTCACACAAAATATCTAAGCTTTAGTCTTATTCAGTGACTTGGATCGCTAAACCGGCTTGATTACTCAATTGTGTAAAGGTCGGGAAACTCGTGGCAACCGTTTCAGTGCCAATGATTTTAATTTCACCAGAGGTGCGTAAACCGGCCATTGAGAAACTCATCGCAATACGGTGATCATGATGTGATTCAATTTCGCCACCGGTAAAAATCGCGCCCCACTCGCCCGAATGACCTTTACCTTCGATGATGATACCATCGTCAGTCGGCGTACAATCGATACCCATGGTTTTTAAACCATCCGCCATCACTTGAATACGATCTGATTCTTTCACACGGAGCTCAGCAGCACCCGTTAATACGGTTTGTCCTTCAGCACATGCCGCAGCAATAAACAATGCAGGGAATTCATCAATCGCCAATGGCACTTGATCTTCAGGCATATGAATACCTTTGAGTGTACGTGTGCCTTGAATACGAATGTCTGCGATCGGCTCTCCGCCAGCAATACGTTCATTTTCAACCGTAATATCCGCACCCATTTGCTTCAAAATCTCGATCACACCTGTACGCGTTGGGTTAATGCCCACGGCTTCTAAAGTGACATCTGAACCTTCAGTAATCGCAGCACCCACCATAAAGAAAGCAGCCGATGAAATATCTGATGGCACTTGAATCTCTGTACCAACTAACTTACCGCCACCTTGCAGTGAAATACGGTTGCCTTCTGTTTTCACATCATAACCAAATGCACGTAGCATACGTTCAGTATGGTCACGTGTAGGTTCAGGTTCTGTGACCGATGTTTCACCTGCTGCCCACAAACCTGCCAATAAAATCCCAGATTTCACCTGCGCAGATGCCATTGGCAAATCATAGTGAATGCCTTGCAAAGCTTGGTTTCCAGTGATCGAAACAGGAGGTGTACCACGCTCACCTGTGGTTTGAATCTGTGCACCCATTTCACGTAATGGTTTAGCAATACGTTCCATTGGACGTTTTGACAGTGATGCATCACCCGTCATTACAGAGTCAAATTTTTGTGCAGAGAGCATGCCTGAAAGCAGACGCATCGAAGTCCCTGAGTTACCCATGTAAAGCGCACTTGCTGGTGCTTTTAGGCCATTTACGCCCACACCATGAATCGTCACTTCACCATTTTTAGGACCTTCAATGCTGACTCCCATATCACGGAAGGCTTGTAAGGTTGCTAACGCATCTTCACCTTCCAAGAAACCTGTCACATGCGTCGTTCCTTCCGCAATTGCACCAAACATGATTGAACGGTGTGACACAGATTTATCACCTGGCACGCTAAACTTACCCTGGAAACTCTTTTTACCCGGTAATATGGTGAATTGCTGTGTCGTCACTTTATTGTTCTCCATGAAAGGTTTTTGAGCGAGCATATGGTTAAAATGCTGGCGCGCTGCTTGCGCATGTCCAAGCAAGCCCATTAAAGCATGTGAATCTTCATCTTCAATGAGTTTACGAATCGTAGCCAGTTGGTTTTCAAAACCATCTACGGCATTTAAAATGGCTTTTTTATTGGCAAAAAAGATGTCATGCCACATTTGTGGGTCACTTGCCGCAATTCGAGAAAAATCGCGGAAGCCCCCCGCAGCATAGCGAAAAATATCTAAATTATCTTCACGGTTTGCCAGTTGTTCAACTAAGTTAAAAGCCATCAAATGCGGAAGATGACTGGTATGCGCCAAGACTTCATCATGCTTGGCCACATCCATACAAATCACTTCTGCTTTCGCAGCTTGCCATAGTTGAATCAGTTTCTCTACAGCCCAATCAGCACTGGTCGGTAATGGTGTCAAAATCACTTTATGATTTGCAAATAAATCGACCTTACCTGCATGCACACCCGTGTGTTCTGCCCCCGCAATCGGATGCCCCGGTACAAACCCAGCAGGTAATGCTTCGCCATACACGGCTTTGGCCGCGTCGACCACATTGCCTTTGGTACTGCCCACATCGGTAATAATCGTATGTTCTTGCAAATAGGGTTTGATGGTTTCCAAGACTTTTTGCGTTGCACGAACGGGTAAGGCTAAAACCACCAAGTCCGCACCTTGAACCGCCTGCACAGGATCACTATACCCCTGTTGGATTAAGCCCAAAGCTTTGGCATCCTGTAAGGTTTTTTCAGAACGTGTAGAGGCTACAATATTTTGGGTTAAACCTTCAGCGATCATCACCCTTGCAAGACTCGAACCAATCAGTCCAAGACCAATAAATGCAACTTTTTCAAACAGTGGCGCAGACATCATTTAAGCGTTCGCCTCTAAACCTAGTACGTTGGCCAAAGCCGTTAGAAATTTCGTATTTTCAGCTTCAGTTCCAATCGATACTCGTAAATGATTGGCTATGCCCACGGGACGAACAATCACCCCCTCTTTTAATAAAGCATTAAAAGTTTGTGTAGGATCGGCTTGTATATCGACCAGAATAAAGTTAGCACGAGAAGGCTCATAGTTTAGACCTAGCGCTTTAAAACCTGCTTCAAGTTGCACCATGCCAGCTTTATTGACCACACGTGATTTCTCAATGAAATCTTCATCTTTCAGTGCAGCAACTGCTGCCACCATGGCTAAATGGTTGACGTTAAACGGCTGACGAATACGGTTTAAGAAGTCTGTCACTTCTGCCGATGCCAAAGCAAAGCCAACACGTAATGCCGCTAAACCAAAGCACTTCGACATAGTACGACTAACAATCAGGTTTGAATACTGTGCTAAAAACTTTAAGCTGTTAAAGTTTTCTGGGAAATATTCCACATAAGCTTCATCTAAAACCACGATCACATGACTCGGTACTTGTTGCATGAAGCGCTCAAATTCGGCCTCTTCAAACCAAGTTCCTGTCGGATTATTGGGATTTGCAATAAATACCAATTTGGTATTGTCTTTAATTGCCGCCGCCATCGCGTCAAGGTCATGCGAAAAACCATGAGCAGGTACCTCAATCGCTTCAGCATTGATGGCTTGCGTGACCAAAGCATAGACCGCAAACGCATGCTGACTATATACCACCGAATCTTGCTCCGAAACAAAAGCACGCGCAAACATTTCAAGTAAATCGTTTGAACCATTGCCTAAGGTAATACAGTCATGTGCCACACCAAACTGGCTATGAATTTGGTCTTTTAAAATAAAACCACCGCCATCTGGATATCGTCCAATTTCAGCCAACTCTGCTGCAACCGCTGCTTTAACCTGTTCAGAACAACCCAATGGATTCTCATTTGAGGCCAATTTGACTATATCGGTAATGCCCAATTCACGCTCTAATTCGCTCATGGGTTTACCTGGTTGATATGGTTTTAACTTCGAAATACCTGCATTGGCTGGAGCAAACGACATGTGACCTTTCCATTTAAAGTGGTGTACGGGGTTAAGTGCATAACACACTCAACCAAAGCGGAGATTACAATACTGCTATTGGGTATGAACCTAACACTCGAACTTCTTTCACGAGTGGACGAATCTCTTCAATCGCCGCTTTAACATTGTCTTGTTCCACATGCCCTTCTAAGTCGATGAAGAAGACATAAGCCCATTTTTCAGGCAATGCAGGACGCGTTTCGATACTGGTCAAACTAATGTTGTGCTTTGCAAATGGTGCAAGGATTTCCAATAATGCACCTGCGCGATCATGTGCAGAAATCAGCAATGACGTTTTATCATTACCACTTTGCGGGATTCTTTCACGACCAATCACCAAGAAGCGCGTGGTGTTCTCAGGATTATCTTCAATATTACTGTGTAAAATTTCTAAATCATAAATACTTGCTGCAACATCAGATGCAATAGCAGCCGAATGCCATTCAGTACGAATACGACGTGCCGCTTCAGCATTCGAGCTTAAAGCTACACGTTCCACACCTGGATAGTGTGCGTCTAACCATGCACGGCACTGTGCCAAAGTTTGCTGATGCGCATAAATTTGTTTAATACTGTCTTTACGCGTGTTTTCAGACACAAGAAACTGGTGATGAATACGCAATTCAACTTCACCAATCACATTTAAGTGTGAGGCCTTAAAACAATCTAAAGTATGGTTGACCACACCTTCTGATGAGTTTTCTACAGGCACCAAACCATAGTGCGCACTACCTGCTTCCACTTCACGGAACACTTCATCAATGGTCGGTAAAGGACGAACCACAGCATCATGTCCAAAGTGCTTCAACACTGCAGAGTGTGTATACGTACCGACAGGGCCTAAAAATGCAATACTTTGCGGTGCTTCTAGAGCCAAACATGCAGACATGATTTCACGGAACAAACGTGCCATGGTCACATCAGACAAAGGGCCTTCATTACGCTCCATAACATTCCGTAAAACTTGCGCTTCACGTTCTGGACGGTAAAACATTGGATTCTCTTCAGAAGCAAATTTTGCTTTTGCAACAGCTTCCGCCAGTTTCGCTCGACGGTTAATAAGTTGTTGAATCTGTTGATCAACAGAGTCGATATCCTGACGGATTTGATTGAGGTCAAGAGAAGTCGTTGTGTTTTGATCGTCTTGGATCATTGTTATGTCGCCCTTCATATACATTGTGCAAACAGTATAACAATAGTTAGCTTTGAAATCTTGCGCAATAAGACTTTACGTGTTTCAGTGCTAAAAACATACAGTTGATTTAATCATCAAGTTTATCAATAAACTGCTCCAATAATAGACATCAATAAAACCACTGAGCCCTGCCTATTTTCTTCGTGCTGTTATGCATAGAACATCGCTCAATCAAAACTCTAAGACGATGGTATTTGGGTCTTAACTCAGCGCTTTTAAAGCTCCGTCTAATTTTCGAAAAATTTTGCTACACCTTCACCAAAATCACCATTTATCTGTATTTCAGTGCGTTAGACTTTGTTTTAAAATATGCTTTACTTAAGTTGACGTATTCATAACAAAGAGAGTATGCAGCAGTAGCGATTGCTCTATAGTCTCAATAAAACAAAACAATAATGAACTGTAGGTACTGTCATGCACAAAAAAATTGCAGTCTTGGTCACCTATGACTTTGAGGATGCTGAATATGCTGAACCCGTAGAAGCATTTCGAGCAGCTCGGCATAGTATTATTAATCTTGAAAGTCAGGCTGGCAAAATCATTTATGGCAAAAAGCGTAAAGCTTTTGTCACCATTGACCAAAGTATCGATGATGCCTCTGTGCATGACTTCGATGCCTTACTCATCCCAGGTGGGTTTTCGCCAGACAACCTGTGCCAAGATGAACGCTATGTCTTATTTGTCAGGCACTTTGCAAACACGCAAAAACCTATTTTATGCAGTGCAGACGCTCCGCAAATTTTAATGCATGCTGGGGTTGTGAAAGGTAGACGCATGACGTGTATCCATCACCTTCATCAAGACTTAAAAGATGCAGGTGCCGTGCTTTATGACACAGGTGTTGTGAATGACAATAATTTATACATTTCATCACAAACCCAATATGACCTCCCCGCCTTTATACAAGAAAGTTTATTGGTACTGAACAGATAAAAAAGAGCCTACTTGAGGCTCTTTTACGCATGTTTATATCAACACCTAAGGCTTAGCGCCCAAGTAAGCTACGCGCGACAATTTCTTTCATAATTTCATTGGTCCCGCCGTAGATGCGTTGAATACGTGCATCGACAAAGAAACGTGAAATTGGATATTCACTCATATAGCCATAGCCACCAAAGAGCTGCAATAAATTATCTGCCACCTTCATTTGCATATCTGTTGAAAAACTTTTTAGCGCAGCTGCGGTTTCGACATCCAGCTTACCTTGCATATAAAGCTCAACGTTTTGATTATAAAAAGCAGCTGTGGCTTGTTCATCAATCTTAGCTTGAGCCAAAACAAAGCGGGTATTTTGGAACTGCGAAATATGTTGACCAAAAGCTTGGCGCTCTTTGACGTATTGGATGGTGACATCAATCGAACCGCGAATTGCACCTATAGCCGTGGCTGCAATTGCCGTACGCTCACGTGGTAACTCTTGCATCAGATAGGCAAAACCTTGACCTGCTTGTCCCAACAATTGATCTTTCGGGACTTTTACATTGTCATAAAACAACTCAGAGGTATCTTGTGAATGTAGCCCAATTTTGTCGAGGTTGGTGCCTTTTTTAAACCCGTCTAAGTGGGTATCGACCAACATCAGTGAAACACCCTTTGCGCGGGCTTGCGGATCAGTTTTCACCGCCAATACCACAAGGTCGGCATGCTGCCCATTTGAAATAAAGGTTTTAGAGCCATTTAAAATATAATGCTCCCCTTGCAAAATGGCATTACTTCGCATGGCTTGTAAGTCTGAACCCGCACCCGGTTCTGTCATTCCAATCGCACCGACCACTTCACCTGACACCATTTTCGGCAACCAATACTGCTTCTGCGCTTCCGTTCCAATGTGCAAAATATAAGGCGCAGCAATTTCAGAGTGACAAGAAATACCTGTCGATAAAGCACTAAAACCTGCACGTGCCGACTCTTCCACCAACATCAGTGAATAATGCGTTGGAACCCCATAACCGCCATATTCCTCTGGAACATCGACACATAAGAAACCATTTTCCCCCAAGGCATTCCAGACTGAGCGCGGCATTAAGCCTTCTCGTTCCCACTGTTCATAGTGTGGCGCAATGTGTTCATTCATAAAACGACGAAAGTTATCGCGAAATAGTTCTAGGTCTGCATCGTAATTCAACATGCTTCTTCCTTGTAGTGACGTTGTTTTATTATTCAGCTCACATGCTAGCCATTTTTAAGGCAACTGTCATGAACGCATCAGGCCATTTTATATTCCAATAAAAAAGGAAGCCCTTGGGCTTCCTTTTTAAGATGAACTGAAATTATGCGTGAGCATTTTCTTCAACAGCCATCAAGCGGTCTACTTCTTCTGGATTTGCAAGTGCGAAGTTTAATTTTTCTTGGTCAAGCTGCCCTACCCATTTCGCAACAACAATCGTTGCCAATGAGTTACCCACCAAGTTGGTTAAAGCACGTGCTTCAGACATGAAACGGTCAATACCTAAGATGAGCGCAAGACCCGCCACTGGAATATGACCAACGGCTGACAAAGTCGCTGCCATCACAATAAAACCAGAACCTGTTACACCCGCAGCACCTTTCGATGAAATCAATAACACACCCAATAAAGTCACTTGGTGCATAAGATCGAGCTGAGTATTGGTCGCTTGTGCAATGAAGATCGCAGCCATCGTTAAATAGATTGAGGTACCGTCTAAGTTAAATGAATAGCCCGTTGGAATAACTAAACCAACCACTGACTTTTCACAACCTGCAATTTCAAGCTTTTTCAGCATCCGTGGTAAAACCGATTCTGAAGATGACGTACCCAGTACGATCAACAACTCTTCGCGAATCATACGAATCATTTTCAAAATGCTGAAGCCACAAAGACGTGAAATTGTGCCTAAAACCAAGAAAATGAAAAGTAAACAAGTAATGTAGAAACAGATAATCAACTGAGCAAGCTGCGCCAAGCTACCAATACCATATTTACCGATGGTATATGCCATTGCACCAAAAGCACCAATTGGAGCAAGTTTCATGATCATATTTACAATGTTAAAGAACACATGCGAAATTTGATCGATGAACTTCAGTACAGGTTTACCTGCATCACCCAATTTATGTAATGCAAAACCAAACATCAGAGCAAAGAGTAGCACTTGCAGGATTTCACCTTCAGCAAATGCACCAACAACCGTGTTTGGAATGATATGCATAAAGAAGTCGACAGTCGATTGCTGCTGACCAGATTCAACAAACTTTGAGATACCAGAAGTATCTAATGTTGAAGGGTCAACGTTCATGCCCACACCTGGCTTCCAGATGTTAATGACCAGTAAACCGATCAATAGTGCAATAGTCGATACAATTTCAAAGTAAAGTAGCGCAACACCGCCTGTTTTACCCACAGACTTCATACTTTCCATACCCGCGATACCACTCACGACGGTACAGAAAATTACTGGTGCAATAATCATCTTGATCAGCTTAATGAAGCCTTGACCTAGAGGATAAAAAAGCTCGCCCCAGCCGGGTACATATTTTTCAACGCCATTGATAACTTGCGTACCACTAGGGAAAAAATGTCCTACTAAGATACCCGCAATAATCGCGACAATAACTTGAAAATATAGTGACTTATAGATTGGTTTCTTAGTCATAACGAATACTTCTGTAAATCAAAAGACTGAAAAAATCGGTATACCTATACTTCCTCATAGGTAGTTGGCTTTCTGATAAACACAAAAAAGCCCACAGTTTGGACCGCATCCAAACACCGGGTAAAAAAAATCATGGTGTACATACAACAGCACTGTGACAAAAATCACAGTTCATTCACATTTACTGCAATGGGAGAGACTAAAAACTAGCGAGTCACAATTATTGGGTAAATTTTACCTAACATTCTTTAATCAAAGTAAACTGATTTCAATCATAATGTATAAAATCTAAACAATATGGCTCATACTTTAGTCTAATGGTGGAAAATTTATTTAAAATTAAAAGTGCTGTTTTTTTTGATTGTTCCACTAAAATAGCACAACACAGCCTTCACTTACTTTGGTTTTTCCATGAACAACAAAAGAAATATTTATAAAGATGCTGAGCACCCTTTTGCCCAGTTTGTTCGCATTATTGGCAAAGGGAAAAATGGTGCGCGCTCACTCAGTTATGAAGAAGCTTACCAAGCCTTTGATATGATCTTGAAAAATCAAGTGTTAGATGTACAGATCGGTGCATTTCTGATGCTACTACGAGTTAAGGAAGAGTCTGTAGATGAACTGGCAGGCTTTGTTCAAGCCACACGAGATCAACTGCCGTTCACGCCTTTAGAGGTCGATTTAGACTGGTCTTCTTATGCCGGCAAGCGTAAACACTATCCATGGTTTCTCTTAGCGGCGCTGACTTTGGCTAAAGCAGGTTATAAAGTCGTGATGCACGGTGCATCAGGTCATACCATTAACCGTATTTATACTGAACAGGTATTGGAATATCTCGATTTTAATATTTGCCAAACTCAAGCAGATGTGGAACAGGAATTAGCGACGCGTAATTTTGCGTATCTACCGCTGCATGCCATCTCCCCAATTTTAAGTGACCTAATTTCTTTACGAAATGTTATGGGTCTTCGCTCACCCATTCATACCCTTGCGCGCCTGATCAATCCATTTAATGCCAAAGCGACCTTGCAAGCTATTTTCCACCCTGCTTATCGTGGTTCGCATCAGCAAGCGGCATTTAAACTGGGCTATCAAAATAGTGCGGTCATTAAAGGTGAAGGCGGTGAATTTGAACGTAACCCAGATGCCAAAACACTGATCTGCGGCATTAAAAATGGTGAACTCTACGAACATGAGCTACCCAAACTTACCGACAATCGAAGCCCAATTGAAGAAGAACTGGATTTGGCTGAGTTTAAAGCAGTTTGGCTGGGTGAAAAACAGCATGAATATGGTGAAATGGCAGTGACTGAAACCATTGGCATTGCGCTCTATACCATGGGAGTCTGCGATACATATAACGATGCCATGCAACAGGCCAAGCAGTTTTGGCGCACTCGTTTCTAAGCTTAAGGGACAAACAAAAGCGTGAACGTTATTCGTCACGCTTTTCGATCCAGTAAAAGTCGGCCCAGTAAGGATAATGCTTTCCTGAAGAATGAATATTTCTGAGATTCAACTGATCACCAATATGAATGTCGATTTTTTGAGATTCATGAGGGCCAGATAAATAAACATCTTTTTGTTGTCCAATGAGGCTTGAACAATAGATTTGATGGCTTTTTATCTTTTTTGATACTTAGCCTGCATGGGCGTTATAGATGTTTATCCCAATCAATAACATCGGATAACCATCATTTTTCATTGATGTGTATTGTGTGACGGCATTTTGAAAATTTTGACTCGGTAACACAGAAACATCTAATAAACATTCAATTTTTCTTGCATCAGTTGCTGTCTCAGCAAATATAGCTAAATTCTAAAAACACTAGCACATGGAAACATCTGTAAAACCTCATTTCCTATGGTTTTAGGTGTGATAATAAATTAAGTATTCAGCTATACATTGATCGAAATTGCAGTAATGAAGAATAAACTGAGTCGAGTGAGCTTTATTATTTTATAAGCATAAAGATTGAAAAAGTTTGAAGGTTATTCTTTTAAATTGAGTTGTTGAATCACCAAGCATCTCTTGCTAAGCGATTCAACGTCTTTTTAATCAATTAAATAAAGCGAATAGGTTTAAATTCTGGTTCAGGAACATGAGAATCACACTCCTCACCTTCCTCTTTGTGCCCTTTATCGATATAACCCGTACGTTCTTTTTCAGGCGTATTCTGATGCTCCCAAGCAATAACGGCTTGCATACAAGTTTGACGTTGTTCAGCAGTCAACGCAACGCCATTCGGCCATTTACCAATTTCTATAGCTGTTTTTAAACGCTCAACAATATCGGCATCTAAAATAGAAAGCATCTGTTCAATATTCATGATTTAATCCTGTTGAAAAGAGTCAAAATCTTGGTTCCAACCGAGTTTAGTACGGCATGACATATAAAAATCATAACCCGGTGGATGTAATAAATTCAGTTTAAAGGGGTGCTTACGAATATGTAAGCTGTCACCCACATTGAGCGAAACACTGTGTTGACCATCGGCACTGACCATCGGCAAGACACGGTTTTCACGAATCAGAAGCTTAATTTCACTATGACCACCCACCACAATCGGGCGTGAAGACAAAGTATGCGGATGCATCGGTACCAAAGCAATCGCATCCATCCCCGGATGCACGATTGGACCACCACCTGACAACGAATAGGCTGTTGAACCCGTTGGCGTCGATACAATCAAACCATCACTGTGTTGACGGTAGACATATTGGCCATCGATATTCAGTTCGAAGTCAATCATATGCACCGACTTACCCGAGTGTAATACCACATCGTTTAGCGCAATCGCATCATAAATCGTCTCGCCCTTTGAGCGAATTTCCATTTCCAATAAGAAACGACGATCTAGCTGAAACTCACCTTTTAAGACTTGATCGAGCTTAAAAATCACTTCAGTCGGCTTGATGTCGGTTAAAAAACCCAAACGCCCTCGGTTTACACCCATTACAGGGGTATTGAATTTGACCAAGGCACGTGCAGCATGCAGAAGTGAGCCATCCCCGCCCACCACAATCACCAAATCGACCACTTCACCCAGAAGCGCACGACTCACCGTTTGCGTGTTTTTATAAGGAACCAGTTCAGCGGTTTGCGCATCAAAAACGGGATGTAACCCTAAGCTGAGTAGATGATCATGAATAAGACATAAGGTTTCGACGACTGAAGACTTATCTGGACGTCCAATTAAGCCTATGTTTCGAAATGTTTTATGTGAAATTTGCACCTGCAACATCGCTCCGCTACGATTCCCGCCTATCATAACATTATTTATTTAAATTGATTCAAAAACTAAAGTGACTGCTGCTACACACGGAATTGTCTATATTTCAGTTTGTTCACAGTTTAATTATTGCAAATTAGCGAAAAGCTTCGCATGATTAGCACAATTTCTCAGGATCTTATTCGTATTTATGAAGTCAGAACGTGGCATAGGTTTAATTGCACTGATCTTCTGCATCTTAGTCATTGCAGCATTCTTGGTGTTTAGTATTTATTTAATAAGACTCGACTCCGTTGTACGTGACAAGTTTGAAGGCAAGCGCTGGGACATTCCTGCGAAGGTATTCGCACGCCCACTCGAAGTGTATACCAATGCCCCTGTCAATCAGGCTGACTTCACTCAAGAGTTAAAACTTTTGGGCTATAAGTCCTCGGAAAACTATACCAAATCAGGGAACTTTGTCAGTTCTGGCAATGAGCTATATGTACATACCCGTGGCTTTGACTTCGGTGATAGTGTCGAGCCTGAACAAGTGCTTAAAGTCACCTTTGCCGATGAGCAAGTGGCTGAAGTCAGTGCAACTAAACCCTCTTCTACAGGGATTGCACGTTTAGAGCCGATGCTGATTGGCGGGATTTATCCGCAGCATAATGAAGACCGTGTCCTGATTAAACTCGACAAAGTCCCTAAGCCTTTAATTGAGGCTTTAATTGCAACAGAAGATCGTAATTTCTATAGTCACCACGGCGTTTCAATTCGTGGTACGGCACGTGCGATTGTGAGTAATGTCACGGGTGGAAAACGTCAAGGTGGTTCAACACTGACCCAACAGTTGGTGAAAAACTTCTACCTCACCCCTGAAAAAACCATTAAGCGTAAAGTCAATGAAGCATTTATGGCTTTATTGGTCGAGTTTCACTATGACAAAGATGAAATTTTAGAAGCCTATCTCAATGAAGTGAACCTCGGGCAAAACGGCAACTATTCTATTAATGGCTATGGTTTGGCTTCGCAGTTTTACTTCGGGATGCCTTTGCGTGAGCTAAATATTGCGCAACAAGCTTATTTGGTGGGTCTGGTACAAGGTCCAACCTTATATAACCCTTGGCGTAACCCAGAAGCTGCGAAAAAGCGCCGTAATATTGTTTTAAACAACATGTTGGTCATGGGCTATCTGACCCAAGAACAATATGAAACTGAAACAGCTCGCCCTTTAAATGTGATTGCCAAACCGACTCTCGGCCCTTCACGTTTCCCAGATTTCTTAGACATTGTACGTCGTCAGTTACGTACCGAATACCAAGAAGGTGATTTGACCAACCAAGGTCTACGCATCTTTACAACGCTCGATCCAATTGCCCAAACCAAAATTCAAGATGCGTTTAAATCAACTGTTGGTCGCTTAAGCCGTGGCTCAAGCCGTCTAAAAGAGCTACAAGGTGCGGTTTTGGTTGCTCATCCTGAAAATGGTGAATTGGTTGCAGCTGTTGGTTCAACCCAAGACTTTACTGGTTTTAACCGTGCACTCGATGCCAAACGTCAAGTCGGTTCACTACTTAAACCTGTGATTTACCTCAGTGCGATTCAATCGGGACGTTACAACTGGGCCAGCCCAATTGAAGATAGCAGTATTAGTATTCAATCCAATGGTAAAGCATGGACACCCAAGAACTATAGCGGTGGCGAACATGGCGTTGTGCCGATGGTACAGGCACTGTCTAATTCATATAACTTGTCAGCAGTTCGCCTTGGTCAAGAGTTTGGTTTATCGACGTTTAGTAACCACCTAAAACGTTTTGGTGTGACCAGTAATATTCCAACCTATCCATCCATTTTCTTGGGTGCGGTAGACATGTCTCCGATGGAAATGCTCAGCATTTATGGCAACTTTTCCACAGGCGGTTTTAAGTATCCGACTAAATCTATTCGTACTGTTGTCGATCAAAATGGTCGCTTGCTGACCCGTTACGGTTTAAATGTCCAACAAACCATTGACCCTGCTTCTGCCTATGTCCTGAACTATGGTCTACAACAAGTGATGACTTCAGGTACAGGTCGTTCAGCGTATAACACTCTACCGAACTCGCTTAAGCTTGCAGGCAAATCTGGAACCACCAATGACACCCGAGACTCATGGTTTGCAGGTTACTCGGGCAACTATGTTTCTGTGGTTTGGCTAGGTTTAGATGACAACAAACAAACTGGCTTAACCGGTTCTTCAGGTGCGTTGCCAGTGTGGACCAATGTAATGAGCCAACTGCGTCAAAAACCAGTTAACTTACGCCAACCAGATGATGTGCAATGGCATTGGATTGATCGTGGCACGGGTTATCTTGCTGCGCAAGGTTGTGAAGGCGCGATGTATATCCCCCTCTTACGGAACACCGTACCGCGCAAAGCAACCGCATGTGGCTTACCGCATTATCAAGTTGAACCCACTTACAATCCTGAAACAGATGGTTACCAAGCTACACCTGAACAAGGCGACAGCATAGATAACTATATTCGTGAAAGTGAATCGAACATGCAGCGTAACTTAGAAGATGAGACGCAAGTCATTTCGAGTGGTAGCTATCAACCTGAATAAATAGGACGGATTTAAATTTTGATGTGGTTTAAACGTTTAATTATCTTAGCAACCATCGTGACTGTGGCAGGCTGTCAAAGTCTCCCACAGCCAGCTGAAAAAAAGAGACCTGAAAAGGCGACACAGTCGGATAAAGAGCAGAAAACACCTTCAGGGGTCAAAATTCATCCTTATGATCGCGAAGCAATTCAACGTCAGAAGATTGTGATTCCTGAGCAGAAAAGCAAACAACAGTTTGATGATGGGCGACAGCTTCCTGCTTTTAAAAGTCTGATGCAAAAAACACAAACGGCCTATCGCCAAGGCCAGTGGAGTCAAGCACAAAGCTACGCCATGCAAGCACAGCGTTTAGCACCACAGTCGAGTGAGACCTTTTTGTATTTGGCTTTAATTGCTAATCAACAAAAACAACCTGCAAATGCGGAATCGCTTGCACGTCGCGGCTTGAGTTATGCTCAAAGCAATGCCATGAAAAAGCAGCTTTGGAGCATTATCTTAAAAGCAGGTCAAATGCAGAAGAATCAGAAAACCATTCAACAAGCCCAAAAAGCAATCAAAAGTCTGTCTTAAAAGCACGCTCCGTTAGATGGAGCGCTGCCCTGCTATACCATAAGCACCATAACTTTGTGCTTTGGCTAAATCGGCTAACTGTAAGCCGCCGAGAGCAAAAATTGGGATATGAATCTCTTCTGCAATCAAACTGAACTGTTGCCAACCCAAAGTTTCACTATTTGGGTGGCTTAGTGTTTCAAGTACAGGGCTGAGTAAAAGAGCATCACAGCCAATTTCTTGTGCATGTTCAGCACTGCTACGGTCATGACAGGCCGCTATATAACGCTGCCCAACGTTCAACTCCCCTTTACTCAATTGCATCAGTTGAGATTGTTTCAGGTGTATGGCCGCAACTGCCTGCTGTTGTAGTGGATTTAAACCTTTCCATAGTTCTATATTGACAATCACCCGTGCCAATTGTTCTACACTCAGTTCTGCAATTTTTAAAATATGTTCAGGACTGGCAGGCACTCGCCAATACAGCACTTGTTGTTCAGGCAAATCCTTTAACACATCGATTTGATCTGAAATTTTAATCACGGGTGCAGCATAAAGTCGCTTCAAAATGGCCTGATTGGCTTTTGGAAAGTTAAGGTCTTGTAATTCGGCACGCTTGAACCACGCCCATGGTGAGTGAATGTCTGCCAATAGATGATTTGAAACTACAGCATGAAATAAATGCAAATTGACAATCACATCGTCATATTCAAACTGAATACAGTCAAAAGCATGCCAATCTTGTATATCAATTCCAACCTCTTCTAACACTTCACGGCGACAAGCTTGCTCAGGCGTTTCGCCTGCTTCCACCTTTCCCCCAGGAAATTCGTGTTTATTGCCCTGATGCTGTTCCGCCTGGCGCCAGCCCACCAAAACTTTGCCTTGATGTAAAAGGATGGCTATAGCAACTTGAACCAAAGGTTTTGACATAATCAGATTCCATTTCAGATGTGTAGTGTATTGAGTGACTGCATGTAACGATATTGAAGTTTTTTATATTTTCAGCGAGAAAATGTTGACAGCCTTATTCGATAATGATTATCATTTAAATCGTTCAACATATACCACGGAGTCGCCAGAATGAACGCACCATTTAGCTTATTTACTCGTAACGAAACAGCCCATTCACTACCAATGCTACACTCAAACAACTTATTTGCTCTAGGCCGTGAAATTCGCATTATGCATGCTGGAGAAGAGTATCGTCTACGACTCACTCGCAATAATCGACTCATTCTTACCAAATAAGAACTATAAAAAACCCAATAACAATAATCGTGGAAACAAGCAGTATGTCAGCGCGTACTGCTTTTTAATGTCTTTAAGTTTGATCATTTATGCTGTTTTATCACAGATCACAATCTGCATATCTAAGTCTCAAGCGTATTTAACAGCAGCTCCACTTTTAAACCGCCTAAGTCGGATGAACTAAATAACAGCTGCCCTACATGTAAATCGACAATTTTCTGACAAATGGATAAGCCCAAGCCTGAACCTTGTGTTTTTGTACCTAAAGCCCGATAGAAGCGTTCACCTAAACGCTGGATAACCGCAGCGTCGACACCGTGTCCACTATTTTCAATACTCAGTCTGAGCTGCTGTTTTTCAATCGTGAGATTGACAAAAACTTGTGCCTGCTCAGGGCTATAGCGAATGGCATTGTCGAGTAAATTGCGAAGTGCGCTAAATAAGAGCTGCTCATTGGCCAAGACACAGGCTTGCTCTGCAAGCACCACGTTAATTTTAATCTGTTTTGAGTCTGCAAAAGGCTGTAAAGCTTTAATCACGTCCAGCATTAGCAGACTGAAGTCAAACTTAGTCTTCGCTAAGCTTTCCTTTTGCTCAGGGTCTAGACGTGCCAGCAACAACAAATTATCCAACACCTGCACCCCACGACTGACATCTTGTTGGATCGGTTTGAACTCATTTTCAAGTTCAGGAAACTTGCGCTTGAGCACCTGAAGTCGCATTTGTATCGCGGAGAGTGGAGAACGTAACTCATGTGAAGCATCCGCGGTAAAGCGCTGCTCTGCCACTAAAGCTTGGTCTAAACGCGCCAATAAGGCATTCAGCTGCGATAGCATCGGTTGCAACTCAATCAGCTCAGGTTCTGGCATAGAAATAGGTGCTAAATCATTGACCGATTTATTTGAAATTTGCTCTGAAACTTGATGTATCACCCGAAATTTACGTCGAATGGCAAAATGCATCAACAACCACTGTACACACCAGACTAAAAACAACACACCGCTGAAAACTAGGATGCTTTGCCAAAATGCATTGAAACGTTCGGACATCGACTGGGTCACTTGAACCTGTAAACCGTGATTATCCTGCGCAGTATAAATACGCCACAGTTTCTGCTCTGACCAATAAAAACCATAAGGTGCATCTGAAACCAAACTCAAATGATCAACGGTAATTTTTTCAGGTACATCTTCGGATGCAGTCAAAAGTTGCTGTGCATTATCGAGTCGATAGCGAATATCAAACTCATCACTAAGCTCTGCCAAAGCTTGACCATTGCTGACCGTTAAATCATCTGCCAACAACATATCGGCCATTTCATCCATGATTTCATCTTGCATAGACATGGTCTGATAAACCGACACCCCAATGAACATCAGCAATGCCAAAAGCCCCGCCAGTATCGAACTGAGGAGCGAACTTTTAACAAGCTGACGCTGTAATGAAATTGGCTGAGCCATTATGTGTCCTGATTCATTCTGTAGCCCAAACCACGAATAGTTTTAATACAATGGCTACCGAGTTTTTTTCGTAATTGATAAATAAAAACCTCAATCGCATTACTTTCGATTTCATCGCCCCATGCATAAAGGCTTTCTTCGAGTTGTTCCCGCGTAACGACATATTCGGGCTTGAGCATCAATTTATGCAAAATTTGAAACTCTTTGGCGGTTAAATTAACAGCTTGACCATTTTGAGTCACACTTTTGGCTTGTGGGTCTAGTTGGATATTGGCATAGCTCAATACCTGCGAGCTGCTATGCTGTTGCTGCCGAAGTTGTAAGCGAATTCGAGCTGATAATTCCTCTAGACTAAAAGGTTTGACCAAATAATCATTGGCACCCAAGTCCAGCCCTTCGACTCGATCTCGAATACTGTCACGCGCTGTTAAAAAAATCACAGGGGTCGACAGATTTTGAGCACGGACCTTCAGCAAAATGTCATCGCCTGTGGCATGCGGCAAACCACGATCTAAAAGCACACAGTCATACTGATGCTGTTCAATGGCTAAAATGGCATGGTCGCCCCGTTCTACCCAATCGACACTGTAGCCATCCATTTCAAGCCAAGTTTTAATACTCTCAGCTTGAGAGGCATCATCTTCTGCCAATAATATCCGCACTGCTTAACCTGCCTAATCACTATTGTTTAGATCATGCCGTGAAATGGCTCAAAATACAAAAAACCACAGGGCTAATATCCAATCAAAGCCCTGCGGTTTTTTAAGAAAGTCCAATCACATTGAATTGAGCTTGGGCAAGTGTGTTTAGAATTTCACTTGATCTACGTCAATTTCAACGCGTTTTGCTGGTTTGTAGTCAATATCTACTTCACCGATAATGGTTACAGGTGTTTTAGCCGAAATTGCTTTGCCACCCCATAATTCATCATCAATGTCGACAGTAATTGAACCGGTTTGATCACGGAATTCATAATTCTCATCCCCAATGGCTTTGACCACATAACCTTTTAACTGGACGTGACTGTCATCTTTTAATGTTAACGCATGCTTAACCGTAGTTGGTGTTGAAGCAGCAACTGCCGCTTGGTTCACTGCGGTGTTTGCTACAGCGACAGTGGTTGAACCAATAACACCAGCAACCAATAACGCTTTCATCATCATATTCATATCCAGTACCTCTATTTAATTGTTCATCTATTTGATGAAGTCATTAAACCAAAGCTAGATGAGCTGAATCTTAAGAAAGCGTCAAGTAACGTATTAAACACTTAGTTGAGTGGGACGACACGTAACACTTCTTCTAGTGTCGTGATGCCTTCTAAAACTTTACGAGCCCCTGCAATTCTTAAAGGCTCAATGCCTTCTTTTTTGGCTTGTTGACGCAGTGCGGTCAAGTCACCATTGGCACCAATCAGTTGCTTTGCCTCTAAACTCACGGGCATAAACTCATAGATGCCGACTCGTCCTTTGTAGCCCGTTTGACGACACTCTTCACATCCCACTGCGGTAAAGACTTTTTCAGGCATCTCCATAATGTAATCAAAAGTCAGATGCTCCCATTCTTGGCTATTGATTTCCTTTTCAACTTTACAATGTGGACATAAACGACGTACGAGACGCTGTGCCAATACCCCTAAAATGGTTGCCGCGGTTAAGAACGGTTGTACGCCTAAATCATGCAAACGCGTCAGACTGGAAGGTGCATCATTAGTATGCAGAGTGGACAATACCAAATGCCCTGTAAGTGCGGCCTGAATCGCCATATTGGCCGTATCATGGTCACGAATCTCGCCGACCATAATAATGTCAGGGTCTTGACGCATCAGTGCGCGAACACCATCGGCAAACCCAAGATCAATGCCTGTATTCACCTGCATTTGGTTAAAACTCGGTTCTAACATTTCAATCGGGTCTTCAATGGTACAGACGTTCACCTGTTCCGTAGCTAATTGTTTCAAAGAAGAATAAAGCGTGGTAGTTTTGCCTGAACCCGTTGGCCCTGTTACTAAAATAATGCCGTGACTATGCGAAGTCAGCGCTTGCCAATCACTGAGTAAATGCCCTTCAAAGCCCAACTGCTGAAAACTGCGCACTAAAACTTCAGGGTCAAAAATACGCATCACCAACTTTTCACCAAAAGCAGTTGGTAAAGTCGAAAGACGCAGTTCTGTTTCTTGCCCTTTCGGTGTCCGTGTTTTTAAACGTCCATCTTGTGGTTTACGTTTCTCTGCCACGTTCATTCGACCTAAAATTTTAATCCGTGAAATCACTGCGGTTAAAGTATTGGCAGGCATGTTATAAATCGTATGCAGCACTCCATCAATACGGAAACGCACTTTGCCGTTGTCTTTACGTGGTTCTAAGTGAATATCACTGGCACCTTGCTCAAAAGCAAACTGTAAAACCCAGTCGACTAATTTAACAATGTGTTGGTCATTCGCATCAGGGTTTTGGCTATCCCCCAACTGTAAAAGTGCTTCAACGCCTTTATTATCACGGTCATAACTCCCAGACTTCTGTGAATTACTGACAGCGCGACTCACCTGATAATACTCGACCAAATAGCGCTGTAATTGTTCAGGACTGAGTAATACACGCTGGATTTTTTTCGGCGCAACATTGTGCTCCAAATTTGCGATCCAATCTTTCATATACGGCTGATCTGTTGCAATCAACACTTGATTTGCCTGAACTTCAACAGCCAAGATTTTATTTCGGAAGGCAAATTCTTGAGACATCACCGAAGTCAAAGCTTGCACATCGGCTTTGAGTGGATCAATCACATAAAACGGTAATTGGGTCTTTTCGGCTAACCATTGACACAGCCGATTTAATGTCAGTCTCGACTGTGGATGCAACTGATCCACCAGATTAAAATGAGCAATCCACTGTAAGGGATGCCACTTCAATTGATCGCGTTGACGGTGCGAGGTTTGTACTAGATTTTTTTCTTTTTCAGTAATTCGCCCATCTTTAAACAGTTGATCTAAGCACCAAGTGGTATCAATTTCAAAATTAAAATTCATTGTTATACGTCCCCAAACATAACCCCACTATAGCAAGATTTTCTGTATTCATTCGCACAAAGCATAAGCAAATCCTACAAATATCGAGGAGTAGCC
This sequence comes from Acinetobacter sp. BMW17, assembly GCF_001592855.1. Taxonomy (NCBI): domain Bacteria; kingdom Pseudomonadati; phylum Pseudomonadota; class Gammaproteobacteria; order Moraxellales; family Moraxellaceae; genus Acinetobacter; species Acinetobacter sp. BMW17. The sequence continues at coordinate 22,805 of NZ_LSOD01000025.1, read as the reverse complement.
AAGCTCATCAATATAATCACGAATTTACTCACAAATCTTGATCTTTTAACTTGAATCCACCTTCAGCATTCGCCTATATTTTAGACAGATCATTAGATTTTGTGAGATAGGCTTGGACTTCAGCGCAATTTCCATCAACAACTTGGCTTTATCTGAGGTCCTCATCACCTTGGCTTCGGCATTGGGCTGTGGCCTGTTGATTGGTCTAGAACGTGAAAGAAGTAAACAACGTGAAAACCAACAGAGCTTTGCAGGACTACGCTCCTTTGCCATTTGTGCCCTTCTCGGTGCTATTTGTTTTTTATTTGGTGTCAATATTGGCATTGTCGGTGCGCTCATCATCGGTGGCATCGTTATATTCTCAATGAAAAACCAAACAGAAGATTTGGGTTCAACCACTGAACTTGCCTTTGTCATGACATATTTTATCGGGGCGATGTGCTTGTGGAATACATCACTTGCTGCGGGTTTAGCGGTACTCCTGACCATTATTTTAATGACCAAACATCCGATGCACAGCATTGCGGGGAAATGGATTACTGAGGCTGAGTTTAAAGACGGTATCTTTCTTCTAGCACTGATTCTAGTTGCCTTGCCCTTAACGCCGAATACGCCTTTATGGGGTGCTGTGCTGAATCCCTATATTATTTTAAAATTAGTCACGCTCATTCTTGCTGTTCAAGCGCTTGCACATATCGCCAAACGGCTACTGAGCACAAAAAATGCCATGATTTTATCGGCAATCGCTTCAGGTTTTGTATCGAGTACAGCGACAGTTGCTAGCTTAGGCATGGAAGTACGTGCAGGTCGAGCACTCGCCAAACCCAATGCAGGTGCAGCGCTCATGTCCTGTATTGCGACTTTATTGCAACTGCTGATTATAGTCGCAGGTGTGAGTGTACTTTGGCTCAAAACCATACTGCTTCCGACCCTTGTAGCAAGTGTCCTTTTAGGGATCTGTGCTTATGCGTTGGTACGATCTGCCCCTGCACAAGAACAACATCAACCCCCTGATTCACGCATGTTTAGCTTAAAAGAGGCTGGCATTATTGCCCTGACTTTGACGTTTATCCAAGCGGGGGTGTATGGACTTAACCTTTGGCTGGGAGATGCAGGTTTAATCGCTGGGACTTTGCTCGCTTCTTTATTTGAAATCCATGCAGCGATGGCAACTGTGGTCATGCAAGGAGCACCAGCAGACACGGCAGCAATGTCTGCATTTATATTAGGTTTGACTGCACACGCTGTTGCCAAGTCCGTTAATGCCGCCTTAACAGGTGGTAAGCAATACTTTATTGCTTTTGCCCCGATTCAGATTTTGCATATGGTGGTTTTGATTGGGCTATTGTATTGGAGCTTCTCTCTTTAAGTCTCTCATTCTACGGCCGTGATATTCACTGTAGTTTCACCCACTGTAAAAGCGATATCAACAGCAGCAAATTTCATTTTATATACCCGTGCTTCATCATCCTGATACGCCGGTCTGGGATCTAAAGATAAAACGGCTTCAAGCTCTTGTGCAGTCTGTACAGACAATTTTCCACTCATCAAAAGCTGCTGCTTCTGTTCGATCGCCCAATCCGACCATATCACCGATTTACGTTTAGGTTCATCTTGCGCATAGCCACTTTCCGCATCTATAACTGCATCTGAGTAGTGAATATAAGGTTTAATATCGACAATCGGGGTACCATCTAGTAAATCACTTCCTGTGACATACACACGAACTGACTTCCCTTCTTTTTTGACACACTTGAGCCTTACCACCGATAGACCAATCGGTGAAGGACGATACATGCTGCGCGTAGCAAATACCCCTATTTTTTTATTCCCTCCTAAGCGTGGCGGACGAACTTGTGGACGAAACTGGGTTTTTTCTGGATTTTTATTGTCATGAAACTGCCACACCAACCATAAATGACTAAATGCCTCAATTCCTTCAAAGGCTAGAACATCATTATAGGGTGCTGACATTTCAATATACGATTCCACTTGAACCAAATTAGGCTGACGAGGAATACCAAACTTTTCCTTATAAGAAGAGTGCATATAGCCAATAATTGGCAAGGTTAACTCAATCATCATCACTTTTTCTAATAAGCTCAATTAAATATATTCAGTTTATCGAGAATGATTTTAGATTAGAATAGCAACCTGTTCTAATTTGATAATTTATTGAGACCTTTAATGGCTGCTTTCAACGTCGAAAAGATTACTCACGTCCACCATTGGAATGATACTTTATTCTCTTTTAAAACGACGCGCGACACTGCTCTACGTTTTAAAAACGGTCAATTTGTGATGATCGGCCTTGAAGTAAATGGCAAACCGTTAATGCGTGCTTATTCTATTGCTAGTGCAAACTACGAAGAAGAACTTGAGTTTTTCTCAATTAAAGTTCCAGATGGCCCGTTAACCTCTATTTTACAAAAAGTTAAAGTGGGTGACGAAATTCTGGTATCTAAAAAACCGACTGGAACTTTAGTACTTGATGACTTAAACCCAGGTAAAAACTTATACCTACTTTCTTCTGGTACAGGTCTTGCGCCGTTCTTAGCAACCATTCGTGATCCTGAAACGTACGAACGTTTTGAGAAAGTGATTGTGGTTCATGGTACACGTTTCATTTCTGAGTTGGCTTACCAAGACCTCATTTTAGACGAACTTCCGAACAATGAGTTCTTTGAAGAATTAGGCATTAAAGACAAATTGGTTTACTACCCAACGGTTACTCGTGAAGACTATCCAAACCAAGGTCGTGTCACAACTGTGATTGAAACTGGTGAGATTTTTGAGAAGATCGGTTTACCACGTTTCAACCCAGAAACAGACCGTGCAATGCTTTGCGGTAGCCCTGCATTCCTCGATGACGTTGCTGCACTTCTAGACCAACATGGTTTAAAAGAATCGCCACGTATGGGTGTACTTGGTGACTACGTGATTGAACGTGCATTCGTTGAAAAATAAGATCATATAAAGATATTAAAAAACCGAAGCTTAGGCTTCGGTTTTTTATTTACTCTACGTATAGTTTTATCTAATATTAAAAAATAACAAAATCTAGAATTTAAGCCCATGGCCTTTCCAGAACTCAAATTTAAAGACTATTTACATCCGAAACCCAAGCCCAGCGGCCTCGATGTACAGTGTAAACTCCAGCATTTTGCCCTCATTACTTATGCTATTGATCCTGCTCGTTTTAAAGAGATCTTCCAGTACGGTTTAAGTTAGACACGATAGAATACCGAGGTAAACAACACGCACTGATGTCGGTAGTGCCCTTCATCGATGTCGATTTCAGCTCCGCAGTTTACCCTTTTCCAAAATTCACTATGGGGCAAACCAATTATCGAGTCTACGTGATTGATCAGGAGACACAGCAACGTTGTGTTTGGTTTTTAGGAACGACTTTGGACTCTTGGACACTGATCGTTCCTCGTTATGTTTGGCAACTACCGTGGCATCCTGCACAGATTGAGTTTGATTGTCTGCAAGATGCGGAGGGTCGATATACACAATATAAAATGCGTACCCAATCGGCATGGGCCACTTCAGATGTATATTTGTCTCAGTCGGAACATGACCAATGGCTTTTTGAAGGCTTTCCCAATTTAGAAAGTTATCAGGTCTTCTTGACTCATCCTTTGGCAGGATTTTACCATCGCCGCGATGGAAAACTCGGCAGCTATCGTGTGTGGCATGATCGCTTAAATCCGAAACCTGCAACGCTGCACTATGCTCGCTTTGAACTGTTAGCAAGGCTCAATCTTGTATGCTATGAAGATCAGCTCAAACCTTATAGTGTTCTGATTGAACCAATCAATGAATTTACCATTTATTTACCCCCAAGGTGCCTTAATCATTCGGCTGAATAACACAATAAATAATGAATACCCTACAGTTTTTAAGGAATATTAAGCATGATGAATAAATTTCAGCCAAAATAATCAGAGATTGGTTGTTTTTCTCCATAAAGTCTCTATAATTCAACAAAACAGACAAGTCTGTCTATTTTTGCTGAAATACTGAATGACCGAAAACATTCAGAGGGTACAAAAAATATAAGAAGGCAAATTAAGTTGCTCATATCCATATCATGCATTATTGTCAAATAATGTGCGATATGGAACATAATCATTATCAGCAAAGCGCGATAACTTAACCGTTATCGCGCTTATTTATTTGTACGTGATTTATTTTAAGCGCATTTAAGCCAGCAATATAATGAGTGTATTGGATTAACCTTAAAATCGAAATTTATATATTAGGCAGCTGAAAGTTCCATTTGAATTAAAGTATTCACACGCTTCCAATAATCTTCCAAATGCACTTGCTTCGGATCGATTTGCGCTTGTATGGTCATGCCATCCAAAATACTCGATAAAAAAGCCGCCAACTGTTCATCCTGCTTCACACCTAGACGATTCAAAGCCTGACATAACTTGCCTTTTAACCATTCTTTATAATCAATTGCAGGCTGTAGCGAAGAAGGATAAATTTTTGAAATTTCTTCAACTGCCTTTTGGAACATACAACCATTAAAATCCGCAGTATGAAACCAAGCATGGTACCATTCAAAAATTGCACGAATATGGGAGAGATAATCACTTGGGTCACATGCAGCAATCGTCGCTTCAAGCGACTGCTGTAAATTTTGGTTTCTGGTCACTAAGCATTCTTCAATTAATTTAGCTTTAGATGGGAAGTATTTGTAAAACGTCATTTTAGCAACGCCAGACTCGCTAATAATCCGATCCACACCGATAGAATTATAACTATGTGAGTTAAAGAGATTAAGCGCTGTGTTAATGATGTCTTCTTTTTTTGACATTTATTTTACCTGATGCACAAAACTTTAAAATTAAGCCATTAACCCAAAAGAACAGCACATGAAAACGAAATACATCGATTGAAGACGATATTATATATCAAATTTAGAGCAACACCGTTTTTTTATAAAAAACAATACCGGTATTAATTCAAGCATTTGAAATATATAGTTTTTAAAATAAATAAAACACTAGAAGAGTCGGATCTTTTTCACTATGATAAAAATGATGACAATTAAAATTTACCTCGTATATGAATGCTCTCTCCTTCACCCAGTCTGAACATACCCGCACAGAAGTTTTGCGCTTTATTGAACGATCCTTAAGCTCAGCGTCATGGGCAGCCAATACTCAAGCGATCAGCCATTTAAAGCAAACGACAACCGAACATGTTTTATTTCAACATCCGATACTGACACGGCTGCATCAATGCCAACTGAGCCTTGCACAGCTGAAATTTATTCATCTGAATTATTTTACCGCCATTGTCAAAATTTTCACTGATGCTTTGAATATGGCTATGTATCAAGCACTGCAACTTGAGCACGACAGCAATATCGTGGAGCAAGACCGCATTGCAGCCAAGATATATGCACGTTATTTGTTGTCACTAAATCTTCTAGATGAATTGGGTTTTAATACCCACCAACTTGAGAAAAGCTCACCCTCTAAATCGCATTTGGTCTATTTCCTTCAACTGATGCAGCAACTTGAACTCAATGTCACCGATCAAAAACAGACCGAGCCTGAAGCATTTGCAATCGCACAATTTATTCAAGAACATATTCATTCTTATGCAGACTTGCTGCTCATTTTGGCTTGTACTGAACTACAAGTGATTAAGTTTAGTGAAGCACTCAGAACTAATCTCGCAGCCTATGATCCTTTATTTACCCAAGGCTACTATGCATGTCATGGCCTTGCAGAAACATGTGATACAACCCTTGCTAACGATGACAATCATGAAGACGACATTTGGGTGCTATTCACACAATGCTATAAACCTGAACAGGCTCTGTATTTCCAGCAACTTCAAACTGAATATTTAAGTCTATGGAATAACTTTTGGAGCAAAATGAGTTTACGAACTCATTAATTCACTTCAGTAGCTAAAGGTCCTTGTACACTCACGTATCCAACTCTTGAATATGGAGTGAATTCACATCTTATGAATGCCAAGCATTAATTTCCAGCAGTAGTATTAAATCTAGAATTAAACCGTAGAAGTATTCTCACTTTTATTGTGCAGTCGAATTTTCTAATACACTTTTTCTGCGCTCAGATAATGCTTTGCTCACCACTTGATAACCCGAAGTCATACCTAAAGTCGCCATAATGCCTGCCACTATTATGTCTGGCCACAAACTGCCTGTACCAAACACACCTATTGCAGCAAAAATAACCGCCACATTTCCAATCGCATCATTCCGACTACAGAGCCAGACCGATTGCATATTAGAGTCACCTTCTCTAAAGGCATATAAAATGACGGCACAAACCACATTCGCAAGCAAAGCAATCACGCCAATCACCCCCATGGTCATGGCTTCAGGTGGAATTCCCAAAGCATAGGCATAAATCACTTTACCAATCACCACTAAGCCAAACAGCGCCATAGTCATACCTTTGAGCAATGCCACTGTCGCCCTCCAATATAAACTTGCACCAAGCACCGCCAGTGAAATACCATAGTTGACTGCATCACCAAAGAAATCTAAAGAATCAGCCCATAAAGAGGACGAATGCGCATAAGCTCCACCAATGAGCTCCACCACAAACATGGCTAAATTGATCAATAAGGCAATCCACAATGCCGTTCTAAACTTACTATTTGGCTTTTGCGGTGCAGGTGCACAACTGCAAGAAGAACATGCCATATACACAACCTCTATTCAGACCTAATCATTTTCTATTATGATTAAAAACTATGGAGTCGCTCTAAGGTCAAGCAAAATGAATCAACAAAACTCATCTCCTATTTATTTGATGAAAGACTTAGTCCATAAAACAGGATTAAGTGCCGATACCATTCGTTTCTATGAAAAAAAGCATTTATTAGAGCCTTCTTTTCGCGGAGAAAATAACTATCGCTATTATCAAGATGATGCGCTTAAACGACTCATTTTTATTAAACGTTGCCGCGCGCTGGATATCTCACTCAAAGAAATTGAATACCTGATTGAACTGGAACAAAAGCCTCAACAAGACTGTAGTGCGGTCAATCAACTAATCGATGAACATTTAAAACAAGTCGAACAAAAAATCATTGAATTGCAAAAATTTCAGATACAACTACAACAACTTCGGCAGTCTTGCGCAACCCAATCAACCATTGATGATTGTCAAATTTTAAGACATCTTGAAGCAGGGCTTTCAGATGCATAAAACACATCAACGCAGAATTTAGAATATGGGTATTACTCAGTTTTGCTAACTATTTACTCGAACCATTCGTGGGCAATGCAGGATTTTTATCCTTATTTTATTTAATTTTTTTATAAATTCACAAATAAAAAAATCTAGCTTCACAGCAAATCTAATAAAAATGATCCCCAATTATTTCTGATAAAAGGCCGCAAAGAACACTAGCTTTTTGATGATTAGAACCTCTGGTAAGTTTTATATAACCGCTCTTTTACTTTATAAAACAAGGATATTTAAATTTACTCCTATCCTTAGCCACATAAAACCATATATTCAAACATTTATAATTGAGCACTCAAATTCAGCGTTTGAACGTGTGATTTTCGCGTCTATCGCCGCTTAAATTCCGAGTTGTTTACTAGGTTGAATCTATTTTTTAAAGCCCTACAATAAACCCATATTTTTTTTATGCCTTAGTTTGATCATGAGCATTCATCACGTTACTGAACTTCTTTCTCCTGCAGGTTCGCTTAAAAATATGCGTTATGCATTTGCCTATGGTGCAGATGCAGTCTATGCCGGACAACCTCGTTACAGTTTACGTGTGCGCAATAATGAATTTGATCATGACAATCTGGCTATCGGCATTCAAGAAGCGCATGACTTAGGCAAAAAGTTTTATGTGGTCGTCAACATTCAACCGCATAACTCGAAACTCAAAAACTTTATTCGTGACCTCACACCTGTGGTTGCGATGCAACCCGATGCCCTGATCATGTCAGATCCAGGCCTGATTATGATGGTACGCGAGCATTTTCCAGACATGGATGTGCATCTTTCGGTTCAAGCCAATGCCATTAACTGGGCTACTGTGAAGTTTTGGAAAAATATGGGCCTGACTCGAGTCATTTTGTCTCGTGAATTATCCATTGATGAAATTGAAGAAATTAAGCAGCAAGTAGCAGACATGGAAATTGAAGTTTTTGTGCATGGCGCGCTATGCATGGCGTACTCTGGACGTTGTATGCTTTCAGGCTATATGAATAAACGTGATGCCAATCAAGGGGCATGTACCAATGCCTGCCGTTGGGAATACAAAGTTCATGAGACTACACAAGATGAAAATGGTGATGTAATCCCAGTCCAGAATCTGAATACAGACTCCAATTGCTGTTCAAGCTCTGATGCTGATGAACTGCATATGCAAGCACAACATCAGTTTGATGAACCCGTATTACTACAACGTCATGATGAAGACATGTTTGCTGCTGAAGAAGACGAACATGGTACTTACTTTATGAACTCTAAAGACTTACGCGCGGTGCAACATGTTGAGCGCTTAACCCAAATGGGGATCCATTCTTTAAAAATTGAAGGACGCACCAAGTCTTATTTTTACTGTGCGCGTACAGCGCAAATTTATCGCAAAGCCATAGATGATGCGCTCGCAGGTAAGCCTTTCGATTCCTCACTCATGACACAACTCGAAGGCCTAGCCAACCGTGGTTATACCGAAGGTTTTTTACGTCGCCACGTGCATAGCGAATATCAAAACTATGAAAATGGTTCATCCAGTTTTGACCATCAACAATACTGCGGTGAAATTCTGGAACGAAATGGCGATTATCTTAAAGTCGATGTCAAAAACCGTTTTGTAGTGAGCGATGTACTCGAGCTCATGACCACTTCAGGCAACATCACTTTTAAACTAACAGAAATCCTCGATAAAAAAGGCAATCCAATACTTGAAGCGAAAGGCTCAGGACATGTGGTTGAAATACCTGTTCCTGCTGATGTCGATATGCGCTATGCCCTACTTATTCGTAACTTACCGCATTCAAGTGCCGACATTTCAGCGCCTGCATTGGCTTATGTTGCAAGCTGACTGGGGATAATGCTATGGCACTACAAATAACGGATGCTTGTATTAACTGTGATATGTGTCTTCCCGAATGTCCCAATACCGCTATTTTTGAAGGTGATAAAATTTATGAAATAGATGTCAGCCGTTGCACCGAGTGTGTCGGCTTTTATGACACCCAAACCTGTATGGATGTTTGCCCAATTGCCTGTATAGAGCCACATCCAGAACACCTTGAAACACAGCAACAACTGTTAGAAAAATTTAAAGGATTGAACTTATTTAGCGCCTAACCTTGGGGAAAGTAGAAAAGAAACCGAGTACTGACCACACTCAGAGTTTCAAAACAAAAACTGGGCAAAGAATAACAATAAACAACAACTAAATGAAAAAGCCAAAGTGATCTGGGGAACACTTTGGCTTTTTCTTTGTAGAAGATATTTGCTTTAAACGAAAAAAAGGAACTGAGCTGTTAGTGACTCAGTTCCTATCAAGGGTAAAACCAAAGATCAGCAATACAACATAAAAGGAAAAAGCCAACGTATATTTTGGGAGAGCATTGGCTTTTTCATTTCACACTTACAGTCCAGAACGAATAATATAATCAAAAGCAGACAGAGATGCTTTCGCGCCTTCACCTGTAGCAATGATGATTTGCTTGTATGGCACAGTCGTACAGTCACCTGCGGCAAATACACCTTTGACATTGGTTTCGTTGCGATCGTTAATCACAATCTCACCACGATTTGAAAGCTCAACCGCTGTTTCTTTTAAGAAATCAGTGTTTGGTAATAAACCAATTTGTACAAAGATCCCTGCAAGCTCAACCGTATGTTCTACATCGGTTGCACGGTCTTTATATTTCAATGCTGTCACTTGTGAACCATCACCTACTACTTCAGTTGATAGTGCATTTAGGATCACTGTGGTATTAGGCAAGCTATGCAATTTGTCTTGCAACACTTGGTCGGCACGTAGTTTGGTATCAAACTCAACCAAAGTTACATGTTCAACAATCCCAGCAAGATCAATCGCAGCTTCGACACCTGAGTTACCTCCACCAATCACTGCTACACGTTTGCCTTTAAACAGTGGACCATCACAGTGTGGGCAGTAGGCAACACCGCGGGTACGGTATTCTGCTTCGCCCGGCACATTCATTTCTCTCCAACGTGCACCTGTTGAAAGGATTACCGTTTTAGATTCAAGCTTTGCACCATTTTCTAAAGTGACTTCAACCAAGCCATTCGCTGTCTCATCTGCACCTTTGATGTTAGAAACACGTTGTAAGTTCATGATGTCCACACCGTACTCACGTACATGTGCTTCCATTTCAGCAGCAAACTTCGGCCCTTGGGTCTTTTGAATCGAGGTGTAGTTTTCAATGTCCATGGTATCCATGACTTGACCACCCATACGTTCAGCCACGATCCCTGTTTTAATGCCTTTACGTGCTGCGTAGATGGCAGAGGTATTTCCCGCAGGACCACCGCCAATTACTAGAACATCAAAAGCATCTTTGGCATTGAGTTTTTCAGCTTCTTTGGCTGCGGAATTGGTATCCAGTTTGGCTACAATCTCTTCCAAGGTCATACGGCCTTGACCGATATGGTTGTTGTCTTGGAACACCATTGGTACAGCCATGATTTTGCGTTCTTCAACTTCGTCTTGGAAGAATGCACCATCAATCATGGTTGCTGTCGTGCCCGGATTGTAAATAGCAATCAGGTTCAACGCTTGTACCACGTCTGGACAGTTATGACAGCTTAAAGAGACAAATACATCAAAGTTAGACTGGATACCCAAACCTTTGATTGAAGCCAAAACTTCATCCGATACTTTGGGTGCATAACCTGAGGTTTGTAACAATGCCAAAATCAAAGAGGTAAACTCATGTCCCATCGGCAAACCCGCAAAGAAGACACGCGGCTGTTCACCGGCTTTTGCTACACCAAAGCTAGGTGCACGTGAGTTTTGACCATCAAAACGTGCAGTCACCAGTGGGGACAGTGCTGCAACCTCTTCAACCAATTCTTTGATTTTGTCTGATTTCTCAGAACCATTCAAAGTCGCAACCAATTCAATCGGACCTTCAAGGCGTTCAAGAAGTGTTTTTAATTGAGCTGAAGTATTTTGATCTAACATTGTTAAGCTCTCCAAAGCAGTCTATAAAATTATTTGATAGAAGAATCATAGAGTAAATCCAGAAATAGATAAAACAGTTTGTTTTTATTTTAATAATCGGTTTTATAGATTTAAATATATTCATCATAAAAAGTCCCACTAAACGCAGGACTTTAAATGAAGTAAAAGCTTAAGATTCACTCTGCATTCGCTGTTCAATTCTTAAAGTTCTGGCTTTTAACTGACGCGTTAGACCAAACAACACAAGACTCAGGACTGCCATCAGTAACATCAAGATAAGCGAGAAGAATTGCATAACCGTAGTAAACTGTGCTGCTTGCTGAACTTGTTTTTCTACACTTGCAGCCATCGGCGTGAGTGTTTTGCCATAAAGCTGATGCTGCATCGTCCATAACTGTTCAGGCTTAAACCCATATTCAATAAAATGTGAATTGGTTTTTTCTGCTTGGACCAGAGCAAGCACATGCGGAATTGCTGCATTTTTATCGATAGGTTGGTGTAACAATGCCGTTTGCGCAAGCAAATAATGTTTTACAGGCATTTGCATTTGTGACTGCTGCAAATACTGTGCTATTTCACTTTGCTGAATGTTTTTATCGTAGTGTACGATTTGCTGAAAAGCCTCGCTTTCATCATCTTTTAAATCATATTGCACATAAGTCAGCCCTGACCAAAGCAGAATAAAGGCAATCAGCCATGCCACAAACTTCAGTATAAAAGATTGAAAACGTACATAGAAAAAATGAATTTTCCGTGCATAGTGCACCAGTATGAATGCCCCAATAAAAGACACCATGATCTTGAGCACAAGCCAACCAAACCATGACAGCAAATTCAGAAAATAATCTGGCTGATGCCCTAGTAATGCTAAATTTGCATCGACACTCATGGGCATATGTAGTTGCTGTATTTCAGTGCTCAGTCCAAAAAAGCTATAGACAAAATCTGGTTGTAGAAAATAGCTAATGCTGGAGGCAATAAACAAGGCTGCACTCAACATACACCATAAACTCAGTTTACGTTGACGTTGTTTAAGTGCAACCACGCCTTGTTCAATGTGCTGAGGCTGAACAACATAATCATCTAAGGAAGGCAAACGCTTCTCCTCTATTGACCACCCAACTCGGCATTAAGATGGTGTAGTACGATTAGAACTCGAGTCTAAAACCAATTGATTCAAATTGTCCTGCAAACTACGCAACCGTGTGGTTGCTTCAGCACGTTTCTGCATCCCTTCCTTTTGTATTTGAATCACGTCATTTACTGTTTTAATGAGGGTGTTTTGTACATGTTCAAGCGTCTCAATATCAATCACTGAACGTTGATTGGCTTTTGCCGTATCTACTGAGTTTTGATGTAACAAATCGGCATTGCGCTTCAATAAGTCATTGGTCGCATCATCAATGGTATTGGCCAACTGCACACTATTCTTCTGCTCATTTAAAGAAATCGCCAAACTAATTTGATTTTTCCATGCAGGCAATGTGATGTTTTTAATCGCATAAAACTTATCGACCAACATCAAATTATTAGACTGGATAATACGAATCATCGGTAATGTTTGCATGGCCGATTGTTGTAAAACCTGCAAATCACTTACACGTTTTTCCAAATTATTGGCTAAATGATTGAGGTCGTAAACTCTCTGTGTCGTGGTTTGATCTTGTGCCTGTGAAGTCAGTGTTGAGATTTCCTGCTGAATTTCATCCTGTTTCAACTTACCTGCTGCAATATAGACACCCAGCTGTTTATATTCACTTTGCACACCATGAAACATCCGATCGAGTGTATCGACGCGTGCTTTTAAACCAGACTGCGATTTTTCAATTTCTTTCACCAAAGTATCAATCTGTTCTTTGGTGGTATTAAAGTGCATATCAATATTATTCTTTGCGCCTTTAATTTTGCTCATCAAGCCACCGAAGAAACCTGAATTTTTCTTTTTATTTAAGATGCTGGAGGTATTCAGTTGTTGTGCGACTTGTACCACCTGATTCAGCTTTTGCCCTGTTTCATCTAAATCTTTATTTTGAACCAAATTAAGCAACTCATCTGTATATCCAGAGGTTTGTGTCGCAATATTTTTACCATACTCCGCCACGGCGTTATGGTTGATTTCTGCCAACTCTTTCCGTGCTGCCAAGACCGCATTGAAGTCATCTTGTTGCAAGCCAATTTCTTGCAAATTTAACTGTTGAAACTTATGTTCAATCACTTCGGTGGTTGGCTCTACCACAAGACTGTTTTGTTCTGAGTTGGTCATAATTCACCTAATCTATTTCTTAAAGTGTTGGTTTCTGTAGTGATTTTTTTAAGGTACGAATCAATTTTTCACGGCTATTATCGAGCTTTTCCAGTTCAATTGTCGAGCTTGATTGCTGCGATTGTTTGACATGATATTGCCATGCTGGGATCAAAACCTGCTGAGCCTCTTTATATCGGTCTAACAAACTCAATGAAAGCTGCTGTGACAACTGCATTTGCGTAATAGCAATATCATTACTGCTTTGCAAAGTCTGCAAGCTGTTTATTTTCTTGGATAAACGTTCTTCAAAATTATCTAAAGGATGTGCATTCTTCACAAATTTAGGATATTCCATTAAAAATGCTTCAGCCGCAGATACATATTTGGCCATTTGCTCACGTAAGCCTGTTAACTGCTGATAACGCGCCTGTGACTTTTGAATTTCAATTTGTAATTTTTGGCTGAGATGATTGGCTCGATCCAACAACTGATCCAGTTTTTTATAGTATTCAACTTGGGTTGAACCATATTCAATATCAATTCCCAGCCACTTTTGCAGCCCATTAAATTTACGCTTCTTCAAGTATTTTTTTGAGTCAGCCAGTGACTGTATCAGTTGCTCAATGGTCTGACTCAACTGTAAAGTGAGCTGCGGGTCCACTCCATTTAACAGCACAGACTGTGCTTGAATGACACTATCTGCATAATGATTGAGACGATATTGATCGTTCAGCAACGGAACCAAATCATTACGCTGGATACTTAAAAGTTCATCTGAATTGACTGGTATATTCCTTAAAGGAACAAGAACGTCAATTTGTGCCATAGTGCTTTAACCCAATAAAGAAATTGAATAAAATCATTTTTATAGTACAGCTTTTATGTCAAATAACATGTAGATTTTTGCAAAAATGCTGTGAAAACCGTTTATCTTGATCTGGCTAATCATCGCTTCTGTTTCCAACAAAATTATATCTATTCAAAATTATGATCATTCGCCTTCAGCACATCATTCGTTATAGTTTAGGTTTCTGCATTGCATTAACCTTACTTATCAGTGTTGGTGCACACTATAAAGCAAAACACATTCACGAAACATTTTTAGAGCATGATCCAAGCCAATTACAACAAGTGAGTGGCACACTGCTAGATAATGAAACAGCCGTCCAACTTTATCAAAAAAATCAAGCACCCTATAACTTAAACAGCTTGGGGAAAACGCACTTTTTGGTCGGTATCTTTAGCCAAAACCAAGGTCGAATTCAAACAGTTTGGTGTGATCGTTGGCCAGACGCACCACTTAAGACCTCCTCTGACACAGGCCCGAAAAATCCAATGAAAAAAATGAATTTGCCTATTCGCTATTTTCATACTTGCCAATGGCTTTTCGATGCAATGCAGGTCCCTTTAGATATTACCGCTTGGACAGGGCAACCCATCACTTATCTAAAAAGCCATCAGGATATTTTGTATGCATTAAATGTGAATGGGAAAAAGATTTTCGGCTATGAACAAGCCTATCAGCAATATAAACAACTCTATCTAAATGAAATAAAAAATCGCAATCAATCAGCACTCTATTTTATTGTTTTCTTTTGCATTACTGTCTTTCATTATAGAAAGTACATATTCAAAGTCATAAAAAAGCCATGATCAACATGGCTTTAAAATGGGGGTGTTTCAATATTATAAATAATCGCCTTCACGCTCAGGTTGATAAACCACTTTTTCAATTTTGACTTTCATCATTTGACCATCTGGCTGCGGCCATTCAATTTCTTGACCTTCTGCTAAGCCAAGAATTGCTGCACCAATTGGGGCTACAACATTGACCTGTCCTTTCTCGCCTTTAAAATCATGCGGATAAACCAAGGTAATTTCAGATGCTTCTGTAGATGGCGCAATGGTCAATAAAACTTTTGCATTCATCGTTACCACATTGGCAGGCATATCTTGTGGAGCAACAACATCGGCGCGTGCCAATTCTTCTTCAAGCAACTGCATGGTCGGTGTAAGTTTAGGCTGATGTTCTAACATCGTTTCTAAACGATGAAGATCCTGCTCAGAAATGATAATTGCTGGGTTTGCCATGTGCTGCATTCCTATTTGAATACGGTATGAATAAAATTCTTATTAAAAATAATTTATTAGCCTATAACTTCTGTTATATCAGAAATGCAGTCTAAATTACATTTCAACTGATTTTGATTTTTTAATGCTATAAAAAAAGCCCCCTTGAGGGGGCTTTCTCAAGTCAGAACTTAGTTTGCGTAAACAGGAAATTTCGCACAAACAGCTTCAACTTTCGCTTTAACAGCGTTAATCACAGCTTCATCACCTTTGCTGTCTAGGATATCAGCGATCCAGCCAGCAAGTTCACGTACTTCAGCTTCGCCGAAACCACGAGTCGTCACAGCCGGTGTACCAATACGGATACCAGAAGTCACAAATGGTGAGCGTGGGTCATTTGGCACAGCATTTTTGTTCACAGTAATGTGAGCTGCACCTAACCATGCATCTGCTTCTTTACCTGTTACATCTTGCTTAATAAGAGATAACAAGAACAAGTGGTTTTCTGTACCACCAGAAACGATGTCATAACCACGAGCAATGAGAACTTCAGCCATTGCTTGAGCGTTCTTCACCACTTGTTGTTGGTAAACTTTGTATTCAGGAGCCATTGCTTCTTTAAAGCAAATTGCTTTAGCCGCTACCGCATGAACCAATGGACCACCTTGGTTACCAGGGAATACAGCTGATTGTAATTTTTTCTCAATTTCTTCGTTTGCTTTCGCAAGGATTAAACCTGAACGTGGGCCACGAAGTGTTTTGTGTGTAGTGGTTGTTGTTACGTCAGCAATCTGAACTGGGCTTGGGTAAACACCAGCAGCAACTAGACCAGCAACGTGAGCCATATCTACAAATAGGTAAGCGCCAACTTTATCCGCGATGTCACGGAAACGCTGCCAATCTACAATTTGGCTATAAGCAGAGAAACCAGCTACGATCATACGTGGCTTGTGCTCAATTGCTAAACGTTCAACTTCTTCGTAATCAATCTCGCCAGTTTCAGGGTTTAAACCGTACTGAATTGCGTTATATGTTTTACCAGAGAAGCTAACTTTTGCACCGTGAGTCAAGTGACCACCGTGAGCCAAGCTCATGCCCAAAACAGTGTCGCCTGGGTTAAGAAGGGCTAAGTAAACAGCAGAGTTTGCTTGTGAACCTGCATGCGGTTGAACGTTTGCGTAATCTGCACCGAAAAGCTCTTTAGCACGGTCAATCGCTAATTGTTCAATCACGTCTACATATTCACAACCGCCGTAGTAGCGTTTGCCTGGGTAGCCTTCAGCATATTTGTTTGTAAGTTTTGAACCTTGCGCTTCCATTACTGCTGGAGAGCAATAGTTTTCAGAAGCAATCAGTTCGATGTGCGCTTCTTGGCGAGCATCTTCATTTGTGATTGCTTGCGCGATTTCTGGATCAAATTCAGCAATTGAGATATTGGCAAACATTAGCGAGGTCCTATGAAATTAGGGCTTTTAAGCCGTGCTAAGATTGGCGCGTATTGTAGCATGAAGTTTATAAATTTCGAGAACGAACTTTACGCAGTTTTAAATAAAAAATCGCTCACGAAGCAGAACTCCATGAGCGATTTGGGTCAAAGCAAATTACTGAATTGGCATGAGAGTTTTGACATCGTCAACAATATCATCGATATTTTCACTAAACGATGTGGTATGGGTCCATTTCGTCGTTTCACTGTCATCAGTCACATAACGAATATTGTTTCCAGCTTGAGAAGCTCCAGCATATAAAATATTCGTAATCGCTCTTGGAACAGTCGTGTCATTGGTGCCTTGATAAATAATAATTGGCGCTGTTTGTTTGACCTTCAAAGGCTGAGATGTGTTATCTAAAAAGTTTTTTATGACTGGCAAATCTAGAAATCCTGTTTTTGGGTAATATCCATTTAATGTGTTATAACCAGTCGCTAAAGCCCACATTTCCGTATAGTAATTTACAGAAACAGTCCCTGAACATGCCGATTCAGCTGTTCGTGCAATACGGGCTGCTTCAGACTCAAACACTTGCCCGTACAAAGTTATATTGGGTGGATTTTGCATACCTGCAGTGATGAGTGCAGCATAGGTATTCAGTGAAGTATAAGTAGCAACCTGTTGAGTTGCTGGCAAATTTGCAACACTTGCAGCCCCCACTTGAAAGATCGTTTTTAAATTAGACGCAGGTGCAATCGCAACTGTCCCTTTATAATCTAACTGCGCGCGACTTTGATATTCACCAGCACCTAAAGCAGCATGACCGCCCTGTGAATGCCCAACCGTCACCCAGTTTTTTGAAACCGATTTACCTTGCTTGGTTAAGTAGTCACGTGTTGCAACTACTGCATCTGTAATCGAAAAAGCTTCACTTTTTAAATTAAGATAAGGATGGGCTTCTGTACCACTTGGCTCTCCCAGTCCTTCGTAATCGGGAGCAACAACAACATATCCCGCGCTAAGTAACTCATTAATCATCGATTTTACATCAGGATCCATAGAAGATTTACTTGGCGCGCAAATATCAGCAACACCAGTAGTACCATGTGCCCACACCACTATTGGCCAACCTTTCGCCGGAGCTACTGTTTTAGGAGTAAAAAGCAATGCAGTTGCGCGAGTTTCTTTATTGTCCTGACCCAGCATTTTATAAGTCATGACCACGCTTTCACCAGCGGTAGCTGACATATCTGTAGCTGTATATGCTGTTGGCGTAGTTACGACTGGATTAACAATATTATTTTTAGGAATCCCATCATCCACACCAACAGAAGTTGAATCGCCATCCCCTCCTCCACAGGCTGTTAAAACAAGCATAGAACTACTGACGAACACGGCCAATATATGTTTTTTCATCTTAAAATTCCTTAATGACATTTTTTCTTGTTGTAACGATTCAAATCACTTGAATACATTAATGATTTACGCCTCAAAATGACACATGGCAAGACCAGTTACGAGAACGATACAAAGTGAACATGGTCTGCAAATGCGCACTCACCATTGTTATAAAAACTAGTAATTTGGAGTTCAAAATAAATCCTGATCCTACAACTGAATTCAGGCAGTGAGCTCTTCTCTAGTCTTTGTTTGAGCTGAATCCCAAAGAATTATTTTAATTTTAAGCAATCATTTTCCTTGCAATCTGCCTAAATAAATCGACAAGTAGCTTCCAACTTTTCCCTTGCTTAATAAAGTCTGATCTCTAATCACCTAGGTTCACCAGATGATTTAAACAACATCACCGCACAAAATCAGCGAATAAACCACAAATCTGGCAGTCATAGGCTGTCTTGATAGTCTTGGAAATGATAAATTTATTCAGCTTTTAATTTTCGGATATGCACATGCAAGCCATTATTCTCGACACAGAAACCCATACCCTAAATGGTCAACCCATTGAGATTGCATATGCACCGATTGAAATTGCAAATGGCAAATTAAGCCTAGATAAAAGCCAAGTTTTTGATCAGCTCTATACCGTCGATGAACCGATTTCTTTTGCTGCGATGGCAGTGCATCATATTTTAGAATCTGATTTGGTTGGAAAGCCACACTATACGACCTTTAAGCTACCTACCGAAACGCAATATATCATTGGTCATAATATTGATTATGATATTCGTGCTATCGAAAAATGTGGTGTCGATACTTCTCATATTAAAGCGATTTGTACACTCGCTCTTGCACGTTTGGTCTGGCCTGATGCTGAAGCACACAATATTTCAGCACTCATTTATATGATTTCAAAAGGCAGTGAAAAAGCCCGTGAAATGATTAAAAAGGCTCATCGTGCCGATATGGATATTATTTTAACGGCCAATATTTTAATGCATGTGGTTCATCAATTAAAAATAAACAGCATGGAGCAATTATTTGCTGTCTCTGAAGATGCTCGTATTCCGCGAGTCATTAATTTTGGCAAGCATCGCGGAACAGCGATTGCCGAACTCCCTGCTGACTATATTCAGTGGTTAATGCGTCAAGATGAACTCGATCCTTACTTACGTAAAGCGTTAGAAAATACGAGCATTAAAACGCTCTAAAATGTATTGTCATAAATTCTTAATATTGTTGTAATTTTCACCCTGTATGTTCAGCCTTAATTTATTTGTTCGGGGGAGTAAATTAAGGTATGAATCATTATCAAAAAACAGCATTAGGTTTAGATGCTTTACAACAACGTCATATCCCACTCAATGCGCGTCAAAGACGACTATTGGTTTTAATTGGTACAGAAGATTTTGAACAATTGGCTGACCAGTTCAAACAACGCATCGCAACGCCTGAAATCCTCGGACAATTAATTGAATTAGGTTTAATTCATTCCACACAAACATCTCGCGTCTCTAGCCCAATACAATCGGAACCTCAACCACCGGCCTCAGTACTAGAAATTAGTCAAAATAACGTCAATCCAATATATTTAGACAGTACAGCGCAGCCCCCTACACCACCCGCTCCTACACAAAGCCCAGCCCCACCGCTTAAAGCTTATAGCTTTGAAGAAACACGCGATTTGATGATGAGCTTATTACAACGTTATTGTGGCTTAATGGCAAAACAACTCATTCTTCAAATTCAATCGGCGACAGACTTACACAGTCTCAAACGCTGCCAAATGCAATGGATTACGACGTTACAGGAAAGTCGAATAGAACCCACAGTACTCAACCAACACTTACAACAGATCAATCATTCACTGTTGCGTTTGCAAGCAGCTTAAATAAATTCAACGAATAATTGAGTCTTTTTCTGTCTTAGTTAAGATTTAAAGACTACAAGTTTTATTAAAAACTCTTGTTTTACATTTTATTCAGGTAATGAATCTTAATGTCTTTCATCGACTTTTTCAGACTTTGGCACAATGGTTACTCGAACCATTTATCAAACAGCTTGATAAATAATAACTATGTTTGAAGTGATATGCTGATTTTATTTTATGACCTTCAAGATAATCGCTCAAAAAAATTTATCTCTTATATACTGCAATCGGATAACTTAACTCGACATTTATTGCCCATAAAAAAGCCCATGTAAACATGAGCTTTTTTCAAAAGTGTTAATCAACAACTCGGTATATATTTTCCGTTTGCCGACTTTCAAATAACAGTTCAATACTAGGCAGAATCACTTCACCATCAACAACAATATGTTCAATTCGTTTAAACAAATCCAAACGTTCTGCTTCGGAGTTTTCAGGTACTTGTCTTAACTGGGCCTTCACATTATACGTTTGGCTGTATTGGTCTTTTACCTTTACATCTACAAGCTGAGTCATGGTCATTTTCCTTTTCTTTTTTTAGCTCTGCTTAATCTTATAGCACAAGTTTTTTCCAACACCGCCCCTAGAGTTGTTAGAATTTATCGCAATGTTAATTTATATAAATATTTTCAAAATCATAACTATAAATCATAAACTTAAATCAAATATGTTTAACAACCGAGATACATAGTCATATTTTTTCACATAAAAAAAGCTCGCATTGCTGCGAGCTTTTCTATGTTGGAAGGCTAGTGCTGATTTATTGTTTGAACATTTCGTTTCAAACTCAACGAGCTGTCATTGATCCGTCCAACTACATCGTAGCGTCTTAGTTATCGACCTACTGTAAGTACAATATAAAAGCATTTTTCACTATCGACAAGGGTCTATGACATTTCGAAACAACTGTACAAATAAAAGCCAATTGATATTTTTTAAAAATAAGAGACTCTACTGGAAGGCAAAATCGAGATAACATCTCAGTGTCAAATCAAGTAAAATCGCGCATTCAACCTATGAGTTCTTTTCCATGTTAGTTCAATTGATTTTGAGTGATTTATATCGGTATTGTGGTAATACAAAACTAAGTTCATTCCTCAAAACTTATTTGTTTAATCGTGGTTTTAACTTTAGCGTTTGGTTACGTCTTTCGGCTTCAAAATCGTGGATCGGCAAACTGGCCTACCCTATTTTTTATTATAAGAAGAAGAAATACGGGATCGATATCCACTGCACCACAAAAATTGGCTATGGCTTGTTCATCGGTCATGGGGGACCTTTGATTGTCAACCCAACGACTGTGATTGGAAACAATGTCAACCTTTCTCAGTTTACAACGATTGGTGCCAATGGCGGTCGTCAGGCCGCTGTAATTGGCGACAATGTATATATTGGCCCAAATGTCTGTATTATCGATCATGTTAAAATTGGCGATAATGCCACCATCGGTGCAGGTAGTGTGGTCACCAAAGATATTCCTGATAATGCAACAGCCGTAGGTAATTACGCAAAAGTCATTCACTATAATAATGCTGGAAATTCAGTAAATAGACGCTGGCTGAATTGCAACTAAAACAACATCAGCATAATTTAATCAACTTAGCACTCTATAAATAAAACATAGACTGACAATTTTTATACTCCGTAAATTTTAAGAAATAATATGTTGGTGCTGTATTTCAAAAGCTCATGAATAGGAGAAATTAGGTTAGGGTAAATCTTCACTTTTGTTCGATGAATAAGATAGAGGTACATCATGACCACGATTAATATTTCAGACATTAAAAAACATTCTAGTGTAATTGCCGTATGTGGCACTAAAGTTGGAGTTGTTGACCATATAGAAGGTAAAGAGATCAAACTGACCAAACATGGCGATGGGAAACACCATATTATCCCAAGTGCATGGGTGAGAGAAATTCGAGAGGATCAGGTCATGTTAAGCAAAGATGACCAAGAAATTAAAGATAATTGGATTGAAGCCTAGACCCCAAAAATTGCCAAGCTACCAGCCTTTGGGCTGGTAGTTCATATGATATACACACTAAGGAGATACAAAGAACGTCATCTACATCCATCTACCTAAGCTTGATCAATATTGATCTATCCTAAAAGTATAAAAATCACTCAACCACAATATTCTTAATCTTTAAAAGGGTTTGAAACTTTATCTTTAATACTTAACCAAACCCAAAAAGCCATAATAAATAAAAGTAAGCCAATCACGATAAAGAATGTTTCACCCACAATGAAACCAGTAATGAGCGCCACTAACCCGATGAATGATAATAAAGTAATCAATGCAATGCCAAAGACATGCATATTTTTCTCCAATGATCGAAATAATAAAGAGCTCATTATTGCGTTTAGGCATGTCAATTTAATGTTGTTTTCATTAAAATTTAATAGTGCTTTTGATTGATTATGCGCTACTGTGTATTCTTAATACTATCTTAATGAAAACTAATGTAATTTTAATAGAAAAATTATATATATATTAATATGAAGTTTCTCTATACTTAGAAAAATACCAGCA
>NZ_LSOD01000024.1:69369-76118 GCF_001592855.1 Acinetobacter sp. BMW17 | reverse complement strand
CTATAATCACCTTGTGTACGCTTAACTCTTTGTTCTCGTTCATGTTCCATAAAATAAGCCTCTTAAAGGTGTAAACTTATTTCAGGACGGGACAGCAAATCTAACAAAAAAGCCCAAGTTCTACTTGGGCTTTTTTCAACACAAACTCTCATCGGGCTGGGCATCGTAAAGGTCCTGTAACAACTGATCAATTTGTTGCTGACTCATACTCTGCGGTTCAAATGTTGCAAAACCCATCTCACGCATTTTGGTATGTACACTACTCATACGTTGCACATACTTCATGCCCCAAGCTCTAAAATGTGCCGCGTGAATGGTTTTCGCCTCAAAGACTTTGATATCTTTATGTCTATGGTCTTTCAATAATTTCGACATTAATAATTCTAAAGCAGCTTCATCCCCTTCTAAGCACTGGAAATAATGCTGATCTGCATAATAAAGAACGCCTGAAATATTATGTATTGCATTAAAATCACGTGCTTCGCTTAAAATGTCTCGAACATCTTGAAGAAGCTGTACGTGATCCGACGTTGAAGTACTTGCATAGCAAATTTGCCGCATAGACTTCCCCAATTTATTGATTTCATTATTTTTAGCATCTAACACGTTTATACTAAATAGTCATCCGTCGGCTTTGCCAATTCTTGCAATCCTTTTCTTAAGGTATCCGACCATTGCTTACTGATGCTTGAAAAATACGGATCCTCTTCATCAATCCGCTTACCCACTGGAATATGTAAACTATCTCTTGTATACACCAAAGCATCTAAAGGCAAACCGACAGAAACATTGGAACGTAAAGTTGAGTCAAAAGAAATCAAACTACACTTCACCGCTTCGTCTAAGGGCATGTCATACCGTAATGCACGATCTAGAATCGGCTTGCCATATTTACTTTCACCAATTTGAAAATACGGCGTATCTTTGGTCGCACAAATAAAATTCCCCTGCGGATAAATATTATAAAGTTGCATTTCTGCCCCTTTAATTTGTCCACCGACCAATAAGCTACAGTAGTAATTACTCTGTTCCTGCGTGTCCGGCGCCATATCCGCCAAGACTTTTTTCAAAGTATGTCCAACCAACTCAGCCGCTTCGAACATGGTATTGACACTATATAAATTCGGTTCTTGGCTTAACTCCAGATGATTTTTTAAATGTCCAATCACCGCTTGGGTCGTTGCTAAGTTTCCTGAGGTCTGAATCGCAATAAAGCGCTCACCCTCCACACCAAAGGTATACAGTTTCCTAAACACGGATATATGGTCTACACCTGCATTCGTACGCGTATCACTTATAAAAACCAAACCATCTTGCAGACGAAGTGCACAACAATAGGTCATAGAACATCCTTTTTCAGCTAAACCTTAACAACTTAAAACTTGTACCATGGAATGCATCGATTCTACTCCACCTTTTTCACGTACGCCACGAACGGGAGCCACATCCCAATAATCGCGCCCAATGGCCACATAGATATGTGACTGTGGTTTGAACAATTGATTACTGGTATCAAAACAATACCATGCATCATCAATGTACACCTCGGCCCACGCGTGACTGGCGAGGTGTGAAGTTTCAGGCACATGCAAATACCCCGATACATAACGTACCGGTAAGCCAAGATGCTTACACATAGCAATAAAAACATGACTATGGTCCTGGCATACGCCTTGCTGCCCATTGAATGCATCGATTGCCGAAGTGAGCACCGAGGTTTCGGCAGATACATAAGGAATATGCACTAAAATGGCTTCTGACAGTTTCATCAAATTTTCCCGATTCAGCTCAGGCACATACTGATGTGCAAATGCCTTCATTTCGGCATTGCACTGGGTATTGGGCGTCGGCTGTAAAAATAAATTGGGATTCAGCCGATCTTGGATGCCATGTTCTGCCAAGCTATTAATTTCAACAATGCCCTGCGCCATTATGGTCAGCTGTTGATAGGCTTCACGTTGCGAACTGGTAATCCAAATATTATGAAACGCATCCCGTTTTTCTTCACGCTCTCCTGGCACACTCACATGCCAATGACGTACCTTTTGGTGTGAATTATTCGTGGGTGTCATTTTGATATATTGAATGCTATTCAGCGCCAATTCACTGTATTGATAATGCGTTTGGTGATTGATCATAAGTTTCATACATCAACCTCAAACAATTGTTGAATATAATCACTAAAATGATAAAAATTCATCGCATCAGGTTGCGATTTGAGCTCTAGCCAAGCCTGTGCCAGATTTAGCCAGCCCATTTCTTTTAACAACATGACGATGTTTTCTATTTCAACTAAAGTATTTTGTGCATCTTGTTTCAGGCGAATTTGACGGTCAAGCTGCTCAATCATTTGCCCCAAACTAAAGAATAAAAAGATATCACTGGCTTCAGACTCAAGTACATCCTGACACTCTCCAACCACATCACAAATATAGGCGGTGTTTTCAGTGGCATTTTTGATAAATTGATTCAGTTCCGCATAAGCCTTTGCAGATAAAATCCCGCGCAAGTCTTGAACATTACTCTTAGCGCTTTGAAATTGCTGGTTAAATGAAGCAGGATTGTTTGGGTTTAAAATCAGCTCATTCAGTGAGCACGCATCAAAAGCAGGCAAACAAAATGCATGCGCATAATCCATTGCAGGCTGGTCTTGGGTAAAAGGAAACTGAGCACACAAATATTGAGTACGTGTTAAATAACGCCCTAACCAAAAAATATTTTCAGCATTGGTGCTTAATAAAATCATAGTTCTACCCTCATATTTGTTTATTTTATGAATGTAAGTTTTCCACGACCCAAGTGTCTTTAATTCCTCCTCCTTGGGATGAGTTGACCACCAACGAACCTTCTTTCATCGCAACACGTGTTAAACCGCCAGGGACAATTTCGGTACGATACGGTGAACTGAGCACAAACGGTCTAAGGTCAATATGACGCTCAGAAACACCCGATTCAGTCATGGTTGGACTGACTGAAAGCTCTAAAGTGGGCTGGGCAATATATAAATGCGGCGTCGCCATGAGCTTATCTCTAAATTGCTCAATTTGGCTTTTACAGGCTTGCGGTCCAATCAGCATACCATACCCACCCGAACCTTGCGCCTCTTTGACCACTAACTGCTCAAGGTTCTCCAGTACATAAGCCAAGTCTTGCTTGTTACGGCATTGATATGTCGGAACATTTTTTAATATAGGTTTTTCACCTAAATAGAACTGAATCATTTTATCGACATAAGGATAAATCGATTTATCATCCGCAACTCCTGTGCCTGGTGCATTCGCAATAACCACGTTATGACTCAGATAAGCGGACATCAACCCTGCGACACCTAAAGTACTGTTCGGCATAAAGCACAGCGGATCAAGATAAGCATCATCCAAACGGCGGTAAATTACATCTACTCGTTGACGGCCACGAATGGTTTTGACATAGACCTTATCATGCTCTACAAACAAATCGCGCGATGTCACCAAAGGCACATCCATTTCACGGGCTAAAAAAGCATGTTCATAATAGGCACTATTAAAACGTCCCGGTGTCAACACCACGATGAAAGGCTGATCGACATACGCATTTTCAGCCAAGATTTCTTTTAGTAATTGTGGGTATTGTTCTATGCCTAAAATATGGTTCTTCTGCATCAAATCAGGCATAAGTTTTTCACTAATCTTACGACTTTCAAGCATATAAGACACACCCGATGGCGTTCTTAAATTATCTTCAAGCACATAAAACTCACCCTGACCATCTCGAATAATATCAATCCCACTAATTTGGCTATAAATCTGCCCCTTTAAATGGTGTTCATACATATGCGGTTGATAAGCCTCATGCGTCAACACTTGCAGTTCTGGAATAATTTTCGCTTTGAGAATGTCTTGTTGATGGTAAATATCATGTAAAAATAGATTTAAAGCCCGCACACGTTGTGCAGAGCCAAGGGAGATTTTATTCCATTGTTGTTTAGCGATCACACGTGGAATTAAATCATATGGAATGGTGCGCTCAATACCCTCAGATTCACCATATACAGTAAACGTAATACCTTCATATAAAAAATGCTGTTTGGCAATTTGGTTCAGTTCTTCGAGTTCTTCTACACTATGCTGTGACAACCAGTGCTCAATACGCGCACAAGCCTCACCAGACATCGCTTGGTCATCTGTCATTTCATTAAAGAAATTCGAGGTCATTTGATGAAACAATCCAACAGACTGGCTCGATAGACGATCATGAGAGTGAATCGGATTTAATACAGGAGAGTTAAGCTTATATCCGTCCAACATCGTATTTACATTTGTATCTTTATCTTCTTTAAACATACAAACCTCTCAATTGTTATCGATATGTAACCCATACGTAGCAATATCTATGCCATGGATTTCTAAAGATGCTTTGTTTATTAATCGATAAAAAACGCATTGCTTCAATTCTATTTCGCATTAAGTTGTGTCAAAAAATATAACTGAAAAATTTCAAGCAAAGCTTGCTTAAACGAATGAGTTTTCTTATTGTGTTCACATTCAAGTAAGTAATTTCGACTCCTATATT
Source organism: Acinetobacter sp. BMW17 (assembly GCF_001592855.1). Taxonomy (NCBI): domain Bacteria; kingdom Pseudomonadati; phylum Pseudomonadota; class Gammaproteobacteria; order Moraxellales; family Moraxellaceae; genus Acinetobacter; species Acinetobacter sp. BMW17. The sequence goes on along the minus strand of NZ_LSOD01000024.1, from coordinate 71,567 downwards.
TTATTAAACTATGTCTATACAAGAAAAAGAAACGTCCAATAGTCTCTATCGCCAATGGCAAATTTTGTCTCGCCTTTCCACTGGAAAATGGATGGGGACTCGAGAGCTGCAAGAGATTTTACAACGCGAAGGCATCGATATTACTTTGCGAACCATTCAACGTGATTTGAACCAAATCTCTCAACGCTTCCCGATTGAAAACAATGGGGCTGTGCCTCAAGGTTGGCGTTGGCGTTCTGATGCTCCAATTCAAAGCTTACCGCACATGACCAGCTCTCAAGCGGTGACGTTTATGATGGTTGAAGAACACCTTAAACATCTTCTTCCTCCAAGCTTAATTGAAGAAATGAATCCATGGTTTGACTTAGCACGTCGTAGCCTCTCTACCCAAAATAATGTACGCCAATGGATTAACCGCGTACGCATTGTCCCTGCTACACAACCGCTGATTCCCCCTATTGTGGAGAAAACAGCACAGCAAGCCATCTATGAAGGACTACTCCAAGACAAACAGCTGGAATGCGTTTATCAAGGTTTAAACCAAGCGGCTGAAGCAAAAACCTATACGCTCAATCCACTTGCATTGGTTCAAAAAGGTGCAATTATTTATTTGATTTGTACCCGCCACGACAAAACCGATATTCAGACCTTTGCACTGCACCGTTTCAAATCAGCGACGGTTTTAACCACTCGTGCCTTACACCCAGTCAATTTTGATATCGATGAATACATCGAATCGGGTGCATTAGGTTTCCGTGTAGACTTTTCAAAACCTACAGAAACCGTTGCACTTACCCTGACTATGACTGAAATAGATGCACTGTATTTGGAAGAAACCAAACTCAGTACCAATCAGGTTTTAGAACCGCTTGGAAATGGGCAAATCTTGGTTCATGCGACCGTCCCTTTTACCAATCAACTGGTGTGGTGGTTACGTAGTTTTGGGCATAAAATTAGTCACATTGAACCCAAAGAAGTTCGTGATGCAGTTAATCAAACTATCACCGACTAAAATAAAAAAAGCCCCAAGTATTAGGGGCTTTACAGTTTTTTTGGTATTAGATATTTGAATTGCTTGGGTTTGTCGTTTTCATTGCTCATCTTGGTTTAATGCCTCCCCTAAACCAAGATAAGTGCGCTGTTTTTGGTGATTGATACAAACTAGCATTGGCATGCAAGCTCTCCACTGTTAAAACGGATCGATTTCATCGTCATGGTGTTGACCTCATGTTAAGAACGTAGAATCAATTTAAAAGATGGCGATACTTTTGTGAAATAACATGATTGGCTATTTTTATCTGTTTTTATCTTAAACAACTATTTTGCTTTGTTTATCTGCCAAAACAAAAAGCCAGCCTTATGATCAAATCATAGTCAAAATTGATTCACTAAAATTAAGCTATAAAAAAACCTCATGATAATGCGGTTTTTTTTTAAGAGAAAAATCAGTGTTAATTTGATTTAAATTCCATATAATAAAAAAATTATATTTTTTAATAAGTTATAAAATGAGTTTTTCAGTTAAAGATATTGCCAAAACTTTAAAAGATAATAAAAAACAAGGTTTACCTGTCATTATTTTCACAGGTGCAGGCTGTTCCAAAAGTGCAGGAATGCCTTTAGCGAACGAACTTGTAGCCGAAATTAATAAAAAATTCAAAAGCAATCTTAGAGCATTAACTGATACTCAGAAAAAAGATTATGGTTCATGTATGGGGAAACTTACCCCACATGAACAAAAAACTCTGATAGAAAAACACATTTCAAAAGCAAAAATCAATTGGGCACATATCGCTTTAGCCAGTCTTTTGAAGGAAGGCTATATTGGTAAAGTTCTAACTTTCAATTTTGATAATATTCTTAATCGTGCATGTAGCTTAGATAATTTTTTCCCACCAACTTATGATCTGAAAGTTCTCTCAGAAGAATACTTTTCTGCTATTCCCAATCAATCTATTGTGCACCTTCATGGACAATGGAGTGGTTTTCAACTTGCAAACTCAGATATTGATACTAAAAAACAAGCTGAAAAATTAAATAATTTTATTAAAAATACTATTAATAACTCACCCACATTATTTATTGGCTATAGTGGTGGAGCAGATTCAGGCGGTGTTTCAAAAAGTATGCTGAAAAAAACAATATGGCTTTTGATAAAATAGAGGTATGAAAATAACGCTACAAATCAAATGTCCTAC